>NZ_CALJXO010000377.1:0-19846 GCF_937988555.1 uncultured Boseongicola sp.
CTTCCCGGAAGCCGGTCATAATATTGACGACACCCGCAGGTACGTCCGAGGCATGCAGGACTTCCGCGAAGCTGACAGCGCACAGCGGCTTGCTTTCCGAAGCCAGGACGACGCAGGTATTGCCGCCAACGATCAGCCTGACGGGCAAATTCTCCACAGGTTCGGCGGCGCGGAAATGCGTGTCCATCCACTGTCCGCCCTTCAAAAAGGCGCGAAAACTATCGGCGCCAGTTGCAATCATTAGTCCAAGCCCAATCGGACCCCAAATAGAATAGCGCCCCACAACCCAGTCCTCGAAACCGAAAACCCGCGAGGCATCAATCCCGAAAGCTGCTGTCTTGTCAGCCGCCGTGGAAAGAGCGGCGAATTGAGCCGCCGGATTTGTCACTTTCTCGCTCATCCAGACCTTGGCGGTGGCGGCGTTTGTCATGGTTTCGATGGTGGTGAAGGTCTTCGATGCGACAATGACCAAGGTCGTCCTAGGGTCAATGCCGCGCAGCGTGTCCGCGATATGCGCGGCATCGACGTTTGATACGTAGTGGCAGCGCGGCCCGTCGTGATACGGCGCTAGCGCAAGCGTGGCCATCGCCGGACCAAGGTCCGAGCCACCAATGCCAATATTGACGACATCGGTGATCTTGCCGCCTTCGCCGACGAAACGTCCCTCGCGGACGTCTGCGGCAAAAGCCTCCATCCGCTGAAGTGTTTCCAGAACACCGGGCATCACATCAGCGCCATCCAGCATCACTGGCGGGCCATCCAGATTGCGCAGGGCAGTATGAAGCACCGCACGGCCTTCAGTTTCGTTTATTTTGTCGCCGCGAAACATCGCCTCGCGCCGCGCGTCAACTTGGCCCGCGTCGTAAAGGTCAAGCAGCACTTGGCGTCCTGCCGCGTCAATTGAGGTCTTGGAATAATCGAACAGCATGTCGCCTGCATTGATCGAAAATGCGCGCGCGCGCTCTGGGTCGCTAAAACGATCAAAGATCGGAGTCTCGGCGGCGGTTTTGGCCGCTGATTTCAGCTTACTAAAGTTCATATTGTCCTCTTACGGCGCCCAATGCACAGTCGCGCCGCTTAAAACGGTCACGATCGGCGCGTCTTCAGGTGTGAGTTTGCGGGCACGATCGACGGCGGCGCGTTTCTCATCCCCTGTGATCAAAACATGCGTGGTCATTGCCCCCTTCAAGACCGGCGCGGTCAGTGAAAGGCGCGGTTCAAGTTCGCCCCCAGGTGGCGTGAGGGCCATCAAAGGTGGCGCGTCATTTGCGAGGGCTTCATGCAATTCAGGTGCGCCGGGGAAGAGAGAAGCCGTATGCATGTCCGCGCCCATGCCAAGCAGCAGGATAGAAAGGGGAAGCTCTTTTGTAAGCCTGTCGCGCACTGCGGTCCAATCAGCTTCGGTTTCCGGCACCAAGCGCACGAACTTCGCCACCGAGGCGCGCGCAGTCAGCAGGCGTTCGCGCACTAAGCGTTCGTTCGAGCGGGGATGATCGGACGGCACCCGGCGCTCGTCGGTCAACAACACATGCACCCGCGACCAGTCGAGGTCTGCGGCGGACAATGCGTCAAACACCGGCCCCGGCGTCGATCCGCCAGGGACCGCAAGCGACGCCCAAGAGTGCTCCAAAAGGCATGTGCTCAGTTCGCCCGCGATCTGGTTCGCAAGGTCGATCATCATCATTTCGGAGTCAGGGTATGTTTCGAGATGCATGTGCGCCTTTCCGGCCCCGAAAAATCAGGCCTTTATCTCAAGCCAACGACGACCCTCGCGATGCATCAACACTGCGGCGTCTTCCGGGCCGGTCGTCTCAACGTCATAAGGTTTGGGGCGATCTCCGCGACTTGTCCAGTCCTTGATAATCGGATCAGTCCAGGCCCAAGCCGCCTCGACCTCGTCGCCTCGCATAAACAGCGTCTGGTTGCCGCGGATCACGTCCATGATCAGCCGCTCGTAGGCGTCGGGCACATCTTCGGCCTCGGGTCCAAGCGCGTTGGCGAAGGTCATATCCAAAGGCACGTCCACAAGCCGCATGCCACCGGGGCCGGGTTCCTTGATCGTCACGCCAAGGGTGATGCCCTCGTTCGGCTGCAGACGGATCGATAGTATGTTGCGGTGCCGACCGCTATCCTTGTCGAAGATCGAGTGCGGTGTCTCTTTAAAAACAATCGAAATTTCAGAGGCCCGCGCCTTCAGCCGCTTGCCGGTGCGCAAATAAAACGGCACGCCGGCCCACCGCCAGTTTGAAATGGCCAACTTCATAGCAATGAAGCTTTCGGTGATGCTACTGCGGTTTTCGACCTCTTCAAGATAGCTTTCACCGGCTTTGTTAGACTCGTATTGCCCTCGCACAATGTCATCGCGTTCAGGTGGATCCAGCGCGCGAATAACCTTCAACTTTTCATCCCGAACCGAGTCGGGGTCGAAACGTGCAGGCGGCTCCATCGCGATCAGGCATAAAAGCTGCATCAGATGGTTTTGGACCATATCCCGCATCGCGCCGGACGTGTCGTAATAGGCTCCCCTTCCCCCGACACCGACGGTTTCGGCAACGGTGATTTGCACGTGATCTACGTACTGAGCGTTCCAAAGGGGCTCGAACAACATATTGCCAAAGCGGACAGCCATCAGGTTTTGCACGGTTTCCTTGCCAAGATAATGGTCGATCCGGTAAATCTGACTTTCGTCAAAATGGTCGCGCAGAGTGGCGTTCAGGGTCTTGGCGCTTTCCAGATCGCGACCGAAGGGCTTTTCGACAACGATCCGCGCGGTTGGCCCGGCGATATTATGCGCGTGCAGGCGTTCAGCCAACGAGCTAAAAAGGCCTGGCGCGACCGAAAAGTAAAAGGCCTGCACCGTATCTTTGTCTTTGCGCACCAGCTTTTTCAGCGCGGACCAGCCATCGTTGCCAGTAGCATCGATGCGCACATAGTGCAGGCGGTCCAAAAAGCCTTTCACGTCCTTGGTGGATCGTGCGGCTTCGGGGAGGAATTCCTCAAGAGCGCCCTTGATGTCCTTGCGAAACGACGAATCGGTCAAATCCGAGCGCGCAGCCCCAATAATTCGCGATTGAGCCGGCATCTGGCCCGAACAGAACCGACGAAACAAACCGGGCAAGATCTTGCGGCGAGCAAGATCTCCGGTTCCTCCGAAAATCACAAGGTCGAAGTCTTCGACCGGGATGACGCGCGACACCATAAGACGGCTCCTTCCAGAATTCGCAATTGCGGTGTTACCGCTAACAAAATCTCACCCGCACGCGATACCCTCATATGTTGCACAAGTCTAGCCACCCACACCATCATCACAAGTCTGTCACGTATCTTGCGCAGATCTTTATGTAGCAGAGGGTTGCGACTAGGTAGTCTTCAAATGCAGAACGTTGGGCGCTATGAAAGACCAATTATTTTCCGAAATTACTACAGAGAAGTTCCGTGATCCATTGGTGACGGCAAAGGGAGATGAACGCGCCGTGGTGGCGTTGACCAATCCGGAGACGCTTTGGTTCAATACCGGCACGCTTTGTAACATTGAATGCGTGAATTGTTACATCGCCTCGTCGCCGTCCAACGACCGGCTGGTTTACATTACAGCAGATGAAGTAAGCGATTACCTTGATCAGCTGGATGACCGCAACTGGGGCGTGCGCGAGATCGCCTTCACCGGCGGCGAACCCTTTATGAACCCCGAAATGATCGAAATCACGCGCAGGTCGCTGGCGCGCGGCTATGAAGTCCTGATCCTGACCAATGCGATGCGCCCGATGATGCGCAAATCTACGCAATCGGGACTGGCGTCGTTGGTGGCAGAATACGGCGACAAGCTTACGCTGCGCATTTCAGTCGACCATTGGTCTGCCAAACATCACGACTTAGAACGCGGCGCTGGTGCTTTTGAGAAAACACTTACCGGCATGCGCTGGCTTCGCGACGCCGGCATCCGTATGGCAGTCGCGGGGCGGACGGTTTGGGGTGAAAGTGATGCGCAATCACGTGCCGGGTATGCCGCACTTTACGCTCGCGAAAGATTTGCAATTTTGGCCAAGGATACTGGTCAGACCGTTTTGTTCCCTGAGATGGACGAAAGCGTGGATGTGCCCGAAATTACAACGGCTTGCTGGGATATCCTAAAAATTACCCCGACCAGTGTGATGTGCGCGAATTCCCGCATGGTGGTAAAACGGCGCGGCGCTGAAAAGCCGGCGGTTCTTGCCTGTACCTTGCTGCCCTATGAGCCTGAGTTTGAGCTTGGGAAAACGTTGGCGGAGGCCGAAACATCTGTGCGTTTGAACCATCCCCACTGCGCGAAATTCTGTGTTTTGGGAGGAGCCAGTTGTTCCGCCTGATCGCGGCTATTCTTCAAGTTCCGCATCCCAATACAGAAAATCGAGCCATGTGTCGTGCAGATGGTTCGGTGGAAACTTTCGCCCATGATTGCGAAGCTCTTCAGCCGCAGGGCGCCGGGGTGGTTTAAGCAAAGCCATGCCGACCTCACGCAGGGACTTTGATCCCTTTTTAAGATTGCAGCGCGAACAGGCGGCAACCACATTTTCCCAACTTGTAACTCCGCCGCGTGCACGCGGGACAACGTGATCGAACGTCAGATCACCGCGAGCGCCGCAGTATTGGCAACAAAATTTGTCCCGCAGAAAAAGATTGAAGCGCGTGAAGGCTACACGTTTTTGCGGTTTGATATAGTCTTTCAGAACAACGACAGACGGAATCTTTATCTCGACCGATGGGCTTCGCACGACTTCGTCGTATTCCGCAACGATCTGAACCCGATCAAGGTAGACGGCCTTCACCGCTTCCTGCCAGGGCCACAAAGAAAGTGGATAATAGGATAAAGGGCGATAGTCCGCGTTCAGGACCAATGCCGGTTTGTGACGCAGACTGCCGGGTTCACGCACGAAACTCGTTCTGAAGTCGCCGTCCATTCTTATGCTCACCTCTGACCAATGTCCGGTTTTGCACGAAGCAATCGCTGTCGCCTCACGCCTTGGCGCCAACTATATATAGGGCTTAAAATCGTGCAAGTCCCACGATGGGGCGATCTGCTGAAAGCGGTGCCTTGGATTTTGGACCGCTAAGAAATGGGCGTGAGCCAACCCATCGACGCGGTCTTCATGTGTGTTCAGCAATGGCATTTGACGTGGCGGCCTTTTCCCAAAAGACCTGCCCCGCCGCGTCCTGCATCCTTTTCCTGGTACATATGCATATCCGCCAGAGACAATACCGCACCAAGATTGTCTTGCTGCGCCATTTCAACAGCTCCAACATAGGCCGTGATGTTTAAAGCCTGGTCGGCGTCGGCAAGATTGATCTCGGCGCCTACGCAAAGACCTACGCCGATCAAACGCGCCGTATCAATCGGAGAATCGATCAGAAAAGTTGCAAATTTCTTGCGTCCCAACCGTCCGACCAAATCTTCACTTCGAACCTGATCGCGCAAGACGTCGGCAATAGCGCGCGCGTAATCGTCGCCAAAGGTTTGGCCGTAGGTGTCATTCACATTTTTGAAGTTATCAAGATCAAGCATCATCAATATGCCCCACGACGATGCCGTCGCCTTCTCGGCGGCGGCGATGAACGAGCGCCGATTTGACAGCACGGGCAGTAGGTCTGTGACGGCAAGTTGGGCATGTTCGTGACGCAGCTTACCGTGATACCAGATCGACCCAAGTCCGAGACAGATTAGGGAAGAAATACGCCCAAGACATGGTCTGATACGAATGCCTCGTCATTGCCGTGTAACCAAAAGTTCCAGCATCAAAATGCAAGGCGCGACCAGCATGCTCAGAGTTAATGATTTCAAAAAGAAATCGCTTTGGTTGCGCGGCGCAACTTGGGTAATCAGAGTTTCGAAGAAGGCCATCATACGCATGGCGATGTGTCTGCAATCGCCAGAATTGCGAGCCCGTTAACGGGCTCTCACTTGCTCGGTAAGAGCCTTGTGAATTTTAGCGAATTGGACGCGCTACTCGATGCCAAGGAAATTCTTCATGAAAGTCAGTGCAACTCCCAAGCCGTCCGGAGCGATTCCGTGGCCAGTGCCTTTCATAACGTGGCCGTAAACGTCGAAATCGGCCTCCTGAAGTGCATCGGAAGCCGTCTGCATGTCGTCAAAAGGGACGACATCGTCTGCGTCGCCGTGAACCAGCAAGACCGGAGGTCGGCTAAGGGCCTCGGTTGCCAGCGCGTCAGGAATCATCAGACGCCCCGAAAACCCCACGATGCCCGCGAGCGGATCGGCGCGACGCGGCGCGACGTGCAAGCCGATCATAGTGCCCTGACTGAACCCGAATAGCAGAAGGCGATCTGGGCTAAGACCTTCATCCGCCAGAACTTTGTCAATGAACGTATCAAGGCGGCGGGCGGCTTGTAACAGCCCCTCGCCTGCCGCGGATTCGGACGAGCCATCGATCCACGGGATCGGAAACCACTGAAACCCCAACGGATTTGCCATAGAGCGATCCGGCGCATTTGGCGCGATAAAAACCGTGTCTGGCATGTGCGGCGCAAGCGGTTCGGCCAACCCCAACAGGTCATTTCCATCGGCACCATACCCATGCAGAAACATAACCACGGAACTGTCTTCGCCCGAGGTTGAGGCGCGTCTTTGAAAGTCAAGATCTTCGCTCATCTGATGCCTTTACGATCTTTTGCCACGTGGTAGTAGGCCCAAAGCAGCCGCGCCGCAACGCTGCGCCAAGGAGACCAGTCCTCAGACATCTGGCGCAATGCATTTTCGGTGGGTCGCGCATCAAGATCAAACAAAACCCGCACCGATTCTTGCAGCGCAAGATCGCCCGGCGCAAACACATCCGCATGCCCAAGTGAGAACATCGCATAAATCTCTGCCGTCCAGCGGCCGATGCCGGGCACCTCGATCAGCGTTTTTATCACGTCTTCCGTGGGCTGGCTCCGCAGGGCTGGATAACGGATGCCCGACGCCGCCAGTTCCCGAGCATATCGGATTTTCTGCCGCGACATTCCGCAAGCGCGCAAGTCCTCGTCCGTGGCCGACATGATCTTGCGTGGCCCTGTTAAACCGGCGGCCTTCAGGCGCGCCCAGATTGCCGCTGACGCCGCGACAGACACCTGTTGGCTGACGATCGCATCCAAAACGGCCGCGAAACCATCGCCACGCAAACGCAGCGGCAAGGCCCCGGTGCGCTTCAGCGCTTGTGCAAACCGGTCATCATGCGCGGCCAACCAGGCAGCCCCTTCGGCAACACAGGCATCCGAAGTGATTATCCGTCCAATACCCGCGCCTGTCACTTACGTCTCCTGACCCAGTTCAGCGTTTCCGCGACGGAACTTATGCGCAGTAAATCCGCCGGCGGCGGGCCACACAACACCGCAACGCGCTAACCAAGTGCGCGCGCAGCTTCCAATTTCGGCCAGCCTCCGTGCCCGCCGGAATTACGGGTCACAATCCAGTCCACAGAGAGCTTATCAAGTAAATCAATTTCCTAATCCACAGAAACATCGCCACGCTTGACGATGAATTTCCCCTTTTTAAACGGTAAAGGCGCAGTGGTCGTCTCGCGCACGCGACAAATGACCGTTCGCTTATCCAGATTTGCTAAGCGTGCCAGATCGCGACGTCCGGTGGCCAGAAACACCGTGGCGTCCTCGCCCATATGCCGCGTGGCTTCCTCGAGGTATTTAGAAACGTCCAATTGTCGACTTTGTGTGGCATCCAGGGCGGCGGCATCAAGCGCAGGGCTTCGATCCCAAGCTCGCGGGCCATCTTTGCGGTGCGATAGCCCATTTCATCCGCGAAAGGGTGGGTCGCATCGATCACCGCATCAATGCCTTCGCGCACCAACCAGGCGCGATAAGCCTCCTCTCCGCCCCATCCACCGATCCGCACAGGCCAGCCGTAGCGGTGAGGGCGACGATCGGCGCGCGCGTGACACGGTCATGATCACGTAGGGCTCGCGACTTAACGCCACAGCAATGCTGCGCGCTTCTGCGGTTCCGGCAAGTAAAAGGATACGCATTTTACGCTGACGTTAAATGTTTTCGACGTAAGGAAGAGGGAGACTGCCCATTGTTTTGACTGAACTGCCGGTCAATCGCGTGACCGGAACCCGGCTTCTGCCGTACCGTCAAAAGTATTCAAACGCGCCTGTCTCCTGTTTTGCCTAGCGCAAAATCCCGCGGGCGAAGCAAATGTTACAGCGGGCACCTTGTGCATCCCAATCACCAAGCATAACGGAGGCCTATGTCGATTGCTCCTGAAGACAACCGCGCCATACGCAATGTGGCCGTATTAGTGGCTGCGCAGGCGATTCTGGGCGCCCAGATGCCGATGATTTTCATAATTGGCGGGCTTGCGGGAAACACACTTGCACCGAATATCTGTCTTGCGACATTACCAATTTCAATGATTGTGCTTGGTTCTATGGTAACGGCAACGCCTATCTCAAGCTTCATGCAACGTTATGGCCGCACCGCGGGTTTTTTCGTCGGCGCGACGGGTGGAGCGATTGGTGCTACCGTCGGTGGTCTCGGTTTATTTTACGCGAACTTCTGGTTGTTTTTGACCGGCTCGTTCTTCACCGGCGTCTATATGTCGGCGCAAGGGTTTTACCGGTTTGCAGCGACGGATTTGGCGTCCGATGAGTTTCGCCCCAAGGCGATTAGCTATGTGATGGCCGGCGGGTTGATCAGCGCGATTATCGGGCCACAATTGGTAAAAATGACCGCTGACGCAATGGTTGTGCCGTTCCTTGGAACATACATCGCAGTTATTTTTCTGAACCTTGGTGGCGCGACCCTTTTCTTGTTCCTGGAAGCCCCGGCCCAGGCCAAAGTGTCCAGTGACGCCCCCGTGGGGCGTTCGCGGCGCGATCTGCTGGCGGACCCACGGATTGCGGTCTCGATCATCTGTGCCATGGTCGCTTATGCGTTGATGAACCTTGTGATGACCTCGACGCCACTAGCGGTTGTGGGCTGCGGATATAGCACGAACAACGCCGCCGACATTGTGTCAGGCCATGTTCTGGCAATGTTTGCGCCCTCGTTCTTCACCGGACATCTGATCGCGCGATTTGGTGCGGAAAAGATCGTTGCCATTGGATTGGTCATTCTTACCGGCGCGGGGGCCGTCGCTTTGGCAGGAACCGAGCTCCCGAATTTCTTTGTGGCGCTGATCCTTCTAGGGCTTGGGTGGAATTTCGGATTTATCGGAGCGACAACCATGTTGTCCGAAGCCCATGGCCCAGCCGAGCGAGGCCGAGTTCAGGGGATGAACGACATGATCGTCATGGCCTGTGTGACGATGGCGTCTTTGTCGTCAGGCGGTCTGATGAACTGCCTCGGTGCAGACGCGGTCGAGGGATGGCGCGCGGTTAACCTCGCCATGGCGCCGTTCCTTGTGCTGGCAGGTGGCTCACTGATTTGGTTAGTGATGCGCCAAAAGCCGCGCTCTGCGCCGGCTGAATGACGTCCGCGCGGCGGCTTGGACAGCGACAATCCGACCAGAAGCAGTGGGCGGCTAAAGCGCCCAGCGAACGAGGCGGCTGCGTTTTCTGAACTCCGAAAGTCGAATGCTCCCATCTGCAACGCGGGTCGGGTTCTGAGCGATCTGGCGTAAAAGTGGTGCCGTCTGCCAGCCTTCCAGAATAGCGGGGCGCGCCTGTTGAATCACGCGTCGTCGCACGACCATTTCATCGCCGATGGTTCTCTGGAAATCAGCGGCTCGTTGTGAGATTGCCGCCGGTCGCCCATCCACCAACGGGATGCGTCCGCGCGCTTCAAGGGCAGGCACGGCCTTCATAAAACGCACGAAGGCGCTGGCCTGTCCGAAGAGGCGAATGGCTTCTCTTGGATGCGCAAGCGTTGGATCCAGATCGCGGTCGGCTCCAAGTGCGGCGGCTGCGGCCCACATCAGGTCCCCACCTGTCTTTGTCAGATACTCGGCAAAGTGATCTTCGTCTTCAAAAGCCTCTTTATAGATATCCCAGCGCCGGGCCTGAATGAGGCGGTCAAGTTCTCGAGCGATCTCGGGCGTAATTGCCTCGGCCAGCGGAAGTGTGACCTCGTGTTTCCGCACGGGCCTGCCTTCGGCAATCTCCTCAAGCGCGTCGCGCCACCATTGCAGCCGCATCTCGGCTATCATTGGCTCTTCGGTGACCCAAGGTGTGCGCGCCACTTCAAAGTTGAACGCATAAAGCGGGAAGAGAACGCGACGTGCGGTCACCGGGGCCGCCATTGCGGCGGCAAATCGTTCAGGGTCGCCGCGTTGGACGATTTCGGCACAGGCTTGCAGGGTCATACCGGCTCCGCGATGATCTGGAGATAGCCCGTTTCAGCGCGCGCCTTGCGCCAACCGTCAATCTCGCGTTGTGCGCCTTCAAGGGTCGCGACCATATCGCCAGACGCCAAAGACTTCAGGGCGTCGATGCGCGACTGAATCGGCAAGTAGTACGCCTTCCATGCGGCGTAAGGGAGCTTTAAGGCATCAAAGACAGTGTATTCTGCCGCGGGGACTTTTTCGTAAACAGTCTCGTGGTCAAATACCTCGCCTTCGCCTTCCCAAAAATCTGTAGCCGCTGGGGACGGTGTCTTGTTGAAATAGGCAGGATGCGAAAAAACCAAAGCGCCCGACGGAGCGAGCATCGAATGGAAGCTCCGCAATCCTGCGTCTAAACCAAGGAAGTACAATGCGCCGTCGCTCCAGATCAGATCAAACGGACCAGTGAACGTTTCCATGTCTGTAGCAACGGCTTCGACACGCGGATCGTCGCCGTAGCGCTTAACAACCTGCTCCACAAACGGCACGAGGCTGTCCACAGCTGAGGCATGTCCGGCGAGCGCCCAAGCGAGAAGCTCGTCAATATCCGCGCCCGAGCCGCAACCTGCGTCAAGGATGCGTTCAGACCCCCCGGCGCGAATTATCCTTAGCGTAAAATCAAGCGTCTCCCTGTCCCCCGGCCCTTGCCGAGGCAGGCTTTCGTAAAGATCAAAGAGCGCGCTCACGAGGCAGAAACACCGTCGCGCAGCAGCTTCCATGTGATCGCGTCCAGTAACGCCTCGAAAGAGGCATCAACTATGTTGGCTGACACACCAACCGTCGCCCATGCGCGGCCCTGATCGTCTGCGAAATCGATGATCACGCGTGTGACCGCTTCGGTGCCACCTTGGGTGATGCGCACGCGAAAGTCAGTCAGACGCATGTCTTCGACCTTGTCCTGAAACGGGCCAAGGTCGGATTTCAATGCCTGCCAAAGCGCGTTCACCGGGCCGTCGTCCTGAATATCCTGCGCGTGTTCGTTCTTGAAGAAACTGGTGCGCGCGCCATCGCGGGTCGACACTGTCACCACGGCTTCGGATTCCACCACGATCTCACCACGCGCATTGCGACGTCGTTCTGTAATGACGCGGTAGCGCTCGACCTCGAAAAAGTCAGGGGCCAGACCCAACTCGCGCCGTGCAAGAAGCTCAAAGCTCGCCTGCGCGCTGTCGTAGGCATATCCGTCGGTCTCTCGCTGCTTCACAGCATCAAGGATCCGCGACAGGGCCGCATCGCCTTTTTCCGCGTCGATCCCCATTTCTTCAAGGCGGCGCAAAAGGTTCGATTGGCCCGCCTGGTTGGACATTGGGACAATGCGTGCATTGCCGACCGTTTCAGGCGCGATGTGTTCGTAGGTGGTGGGATCCTTGACGATGGCGCTGGCGTGAAGGCCTGCCTTGTGGGCGAAAGCGGAGGCTCCGACATAGGGCGCCGCGCGTTGCGGCACGCGGTTGAGAATATCATCCAGCATCCGCGACACGCGCGTAAGCGTCATAAGTGCTTCAGCCGGAACACCAACTTCGTAGTGGCTGGCGTAGGGCTCCTTCAAAAGCAACGTCGGGATCAGCGTAATAAGATTGGCGTTCCCACAGCGTTCGCCCAGACCGTTCAGTGTGCCCTGGATCTGGCGCGCACCTGCGTCCACGGCCGCGAGCGTGCCGGCCACTGCAGTGCCTGTGTCGTCGTGGGTGTGGATGCCCAGATGGTCGCCGGGGATGCCTGAAGCGATCACTTGTGAAGTGATCTCGCCCATCTCGCTTGGCAACGTGCCACCGTTAGTGTCGCATAGGACCACCCAACGCGCGCCCGCATCATAGGCGGCTTTCAGGCAATCCAGCGCATAATCGGGGTTGGCTTTGTAGCCGTCGAAGAAATGCTCAGCATCAAACAAGGCTTCGCGCCCCTGTGCCACGAGATGAGCGATGCTTTCCGAGATGTTGGTGCGGTTTTCTTCAAGCGTGATATTAAGGGCGGTGTCGACATGGAAGTCATGCGTTTTGCCAACGATACAAACCGCTGGCGTGTTGGCATTCAGGACACCCGCAAGAACGTCATCGTTCGCAGCAGACCGCCCTGCCCGTTTGGTCATGCCGAAAGCCGTAAAGGTCGCACGGGTTTGCGGGCGCGTTTCAAAGAACGCGCTGTCAGTCGGGTTTGCGCCGGGCCAGCCGCCCTCGATGTAGTCGAGCCCAAGATCATCAAGCGCCTTGGTGATCTGCGTTTTCTCGTCCGAGGAGAACTGAACGCCTTGCGTTTGCTGGCCGTCGCGCAACGTGGTGTCGAAAAGAAAGAGCCGTTCTCGAATCATTTCAGGGCCTCCAGTTTGGCAGGATCAAGCGTGGCATTTGACGCGAGGCTCGCTTCTGGTCCCCGTCCCGTTGCCCGAACTGAAATTCCCATTTTTTCAAGACTGTTTTTCAGGTCATCCGCTGCCGCGTAGTCTTTCGCAGCGCGCAGGTCTTCCCACTTGCCAAGAAGGTCAGAGAGAAGGGATTGAGCGTCTTGCAAACCTTCCCCACCAGAGTGCATGACACCGACGACTTGTTCAACTTCTCCGCGGAACCAGTCGACCTCCTCGGCGTCCGGCAAACCAACCAGCCGCATTGCGGCCTTAAGATAGGGCGCACTGAGGCTTTCCATTTCGGACAAGGCCAGATGCGTGTTCAGATCATCGGATAAAGCATCAACAACCCGGTTCGGCACAACTTTTGCCGCGACCACGCCATCGGTTTTGCTGAACCATTTAACAAGCCGCTTGCGGGCCTCGTCGCGCTTCTTCTCGGTCCAGTCCATCGGCTTGCGATAATGCGTCGACAAAAACACAAACCGGATCACTTCTCCTGGCACGCCCTGATCCAGCAAATCGCGCACAGTGAAGAAGTTGCCCAGAGACTTGGACATCTTCTTGCCCTCGACCTGAAGCATCTCGTTGTGCAACCAGACATTGGCAAAGCCATGCCCCATGCAACGCGATTGCGCTATTTCGTTTTCGTGGTGCGGGAATTGCAGGTCATTGCCGCCGCCGTGGATGTCGAAAGACCCGCCCAGCAACTCGTACGCCATTGCCGAACATTCAATATGCCAGCCCGGACGCCCGCGACCCCACGGGCTATCCCATCCGGGCGTGTCTGCGTCCGACGGCTTCCACAAAACGAAATCCAATGGGTCTTCTTTGTAGGGCGCAACCTCAACCCGCGCGCCCGCGATCATGTCATCGACAGACCGCCCTGAAAGCGCGCCATAGTCTTCATAAGACCGAACCCGGAACAGTACGTGGCCCTCGGCCTCGTAGGCATTGCCCTGGTCGATCAACCCTTGTGTCATTGTGATCATCTGAGCGATCCATTCGGTCGCGCGCGGCATCTTTGACGGAGCAAGCGTGCCAAGGGCCGCCATATCCTCAAGGTACCATGCGATCGTTTCATCCGATCGTGCGCGGATCAGGTCTTCGAGGCTGCCTACGGCGCCAGCCTCTTTGCGCGCTTTCGCAGTTGCGTTGATCTTGTCGTCCACGTCGGTGAAGTTGCGCACATAGGTGACATGATCGGCCCCGTAGACGTGTCTCAGCAACCTAAACAAAACGTCGAACACCACAACAGGGCGTGCGTTGCCAAGATGCGCGCGGTCATAGACCGTCGGCCCACAGACATACATCCGCACATTCCTATCATCGATGGGCGTGAATGGCGCTTTTCGGCGCGTGGCCGTGTTGTGAAGCGTTATCTTAGTCATAAGCAAAAGTCCTTAGGGCGTGAAACGATCCCGCGCGGGCTTTAGCAAGGTCATGATGGATAGAAAAGGGACCAGTCCGCGCGACAGATGTCAGGCGATAATAATACACTCAATGAGGAAACGGGTCCGTGTCATGAAAGGTTGTATAGGCGGAAGGTCCGCTATTTGCAAAGATTTTCAAGACGTCCATTTGGCCTTTGGGTGGTTGGGGCGTGGCCAAACACGCTAGCACACGCTCCCCGAGGTATTTTTGAAAGTGTAAGGACGCCGGTCGTCACGAAAATTGAAGGCGGCGTTAAAGACCTTTCATTTGACTTTTCCGTCGTAGATCTGCCCATTCGGGACATGAGACTTTCAACACGCATCACAGGGCTGACCGGAGGGGGATCCGACGGTTGGGACATCTTGCGCAAATCACGCGCCATGAAGGCAAACGGTCACGATGTGGTCGAGCTGACGATAGGCGAGCACGACCGGCGCACAGAAACCGAAATACTTGAAGCAATGCATCGATCCGCGCTGGGTGGACATACGGGGTATCCCGATCTGCCGGGGACGAACGCTTTGCGTCACGCCATCGCGGCCCGCGTTCAGGAACGTACAGGTGTCAGAACCGCGCTTGAAAACGTTATAGTCTCACCAGGTGCTCAGTCCGCTTTGTTCGCAGCCCATACGGCGGCCTGCGATCCGGGCGATACCGCCTTGTTCATAGACCCCTATTACGCGACCTATCCCGGTACGATCCGCGGCTCCGGTGCAATTGCCAAGGCGATCCCTGCACGGGCCGAGGCGGGCTTCCAACCCGATGCAGCCGATCTTGCGGTCGCCGCCGGCGGAGCCAGTTCGCTTTTGATCAATTCGCCGAATAACCCGACAGGCGTGGTCTATTCGCGCGATACGATGGAAGCGATTGCTGAAGTCGCAGAAGCCCATGATCTCTGGGTGATCTCGGACGAAGTTTACGACACGCAAATCTGGGAAGGCGAACACTTGTCGCCGCGCCAGCTTCCGGGCATGGCCGAGCGCACGCTTGTTGCGGGGTCTCTCTCGAAAAGCCATGCAATGACCGGTAGTCGTATTGGATGGCTGGTTGGACCGGCCGAGGCGATGGAACACGTCGAGAACCTCTCGACACACACCACTTACGGCGTTCCCGGATTTATTCAGGACGCCGGATTGTTTGCATTGCAGCAAGGCGCAGGATTTGAGGACCGTATCGCGGCGCCGTTTAAGCGCAGGCACGCGAAGGTCGCTGGGTATCTTGCAGCGCGGGGGCTTTCTGTAGTCCCGTCGCGCGCCTCGATGTACTTGATGCTTGATATCCGCGGGACGGGTCTTAGCGGCGAAGACTTCGCGCATCGTCTGCTGGATCAGAATCTGATTGCGGTCATGCCGGGCGAAAGCTTTGGGGCGGCGGCGGCAGGACACCTTCGCGTTGCTTTGACCGTGGATGACGACCGCCTGATGGCCGCAGTTGCAACTTTGGCCGACCTGGTGGGCGCACTTGCCACTTCGGCCGCCTGATCTGAAAGCTGGACAGCGTACCCCACGAGATGCATGACGCGAGCTATGGGTGAGCCGCATAAGCCAAAGATCAACCACAGTCTTCTCGAAGATGCCCAAGCCTTTTTGCTAGGGACGGCGCTTTGCGCGCTGGGCCTGCAATTTGTGACGCATCTGGGACTGATCACCGGACAAACAGCAGGGCTTGCTGTGCTGCTTACTTATGTATCCGGCCAGAGCCTTGGTTTGGTCTTTCTTCTGGTCAACCTGCCGTTTTGGGGATTGTCTTGGTTCCGGATGGGACCGCGGTTCACCGTCAAAAGCATTATTGCTGTCGCCGTTTTGTCGGCGATGACCGAAGTCTTGCCCGGCGCAATTGTCATTGGTCATCTGTCTGCACCTGTTGGAGCCGCCCTGTCTGGCGCGCTGATCGGGATGGGATTAATCGTTCTGTTCCGCCACGGCGCCTCGCTTGGCGGCATTGGTGTATTGGCGCTTTTCCTGCAAGAACGCCTGCGGATCCAAGCAGGTTGGACACAACTTGCCTTTGACGCCCTCTTGTTTCTGGCGGCCTTTAGCGTCCTGCAATGGGACCTGGTCATCTGGTCGCTTTTGGGCGCGGTCGTGGTCAACCTGATTGTCGCTGTCAATCACCGGGGCGACCGCTATATCGCACGGTAACACCGATTGCTGCTGGCCTTTGCTGCGACTGCACGATAAGGCCGCGCAAAGCCACCCCGAGAGAGATCATGGACCTTAGAAATATCGCAATCATCGCACACGTCGACCACGGCAAGACAACGCTGGTCGACGAGCTTCTCAAGCAATCCGGCGCTTTCCGCAAAGGCCAAGATGTAGCAGAGCGCGCGATGGACTCCAATGACCTCGAGCGCGAGCGCGGCATTACCATCCTTGCCAAGTGTACCTCGGTCGAATGGAAGGGCACACGGATTAATATCATCGACACCCCCGGTCACGCTGACTTCGGCGGTGAAGTCGAGCGGATCCTGTCGATGGTTGACGGTGTTGTTTTGCTGGTGGACGCCGCCGAAGGCCCGATGCCGCAGACCAAATTTGTAACCTCAAAGGCGCTGGCGCTGGGCCTACGCCCGATTGTCGTG
Organism: uncultured Boseongicola sp.; assembly: GCF_937988555.1. Classification (NCBI taxonomy): domain Bacteria; kingdom Pseudomonadati; phylum Pseudomonadota; class Alphaproteobacteria; order Rhodobacterales; family Paracoccaceae; genus Boseongicola; species uncultured Boseongicola sp. The sequence goes on from NZ_CALJXO010000377.1 coordinate 16,663, forward strand.
CTGAACAAAGTCGACAAGCCGGATGCGGAACCCGACCGCGCCCTGGACGAAGTCTTCGACTTGTTCGCCGCTTTGGATGCCAATGAAGACCAGCTTGATTTCCCACATCTTTATGCCTCGGGACGCGCTGGTTGGGCGGATGCCTCGCTTGAAGGCCCACGCAAAGGCCTTGCCGCGTTGTTTGATCTGGTCGTTCATCACGTGCCGCGTCCACGCCAACAAACGTCCGTCGACAAGGACTTCAGCATGCTGGCTACGACACTTAGCGCTGACCCATATCTTGGGCGCCTTTTGACGGGTCGTATCGAAACAGGAAAGCTTAAGACCGGCGCAACAGTGCAGGCCATGAGCCGCATCGGCGAAAAGATCGAACAATTCCGCGTGTCGAAAATTCTCGCGTTCCGCGGGTTGTCGCAGCAGTCAATCGATGAAGCCTCGGCTGGCGACATCGTATCAATTGCGGGTATGTCCAAAGCGACTGTAGCCGACACCATTGCAGCCCTTGCCGTGGAAGACGCCCTGCCCGCGCAACCAATTGATCCGCCAACGATTTCTGTGACTTTTGGAATCAACGACAGCCCACTTGCCGGACGTGATGGCAAGAAAGTACAAAGCCGCGTTATTCGTGACCGCTTGATGAAAGAAGCTGAAACAAACGTCGCAATCAAAATCTCTGATACACCCGGCGGTGAAGCCTTCGAGGTTGCCGGTCGCGGTGAATTGCAGATGGGTGTTCTGATCGAGAACATGCGACGCGAAGGCTTCGAGCTTTCAATTTCGCGCCCACAGGTTCTGATGCGTGAGATCGACGGCGTAAACAACGAACCGATCGAAGAAGTCACCATCGACGTGGATGACGACTACACTGGCGCGGTGATCGAAAAGCTGACCGGACCACGCCGGGGTGAATTGGCGGAAATGAAGCCCGCTGGTGCTGGCAAGACCCGCATCATTGCCTTGATCCCATCGCGCGGCCTGATTGGCTACCACGGTGAGTTTATGACCGACACCCGCGGAACAGGCGTTTTGAATCGCGTGTTTCACGGCTGGGCACCCTATAAAGGCGCAATTCCGGGACGCCGTGCAGGTGTTCTGATCTCGATGGAATCCGGCGTTTCGGTTGCCTATGCGCTCTTCAACCTTGAAGATCGTGGCCGAATGTTCATCGGTCCACAAGAGCAGCTGTATCAGGGTATGATCATCGGCGAACACTCCCGCGAGAACGATCTGGAAGTGAACCCGCTGAAAGGCAAGAAGCTGACCAACGTGCGCGCCTCTGGCACGGACGAAGCGGTTCGCCTGACAACACCGATCACCCAGTCGCTGGAGCAGGCCATTGCCTATATCGACGACGACGAATTGGTCGAAGTCACGCCCAATGCAATTCGCCTGCGCAAACGCCATCTGGACCCGCACGAACGCAAACGAGCATCACGTAGCGTGTCTTAAGGGCTCTTAACGGCTCAATCGCGCTTTACGGACAGAGGCGAAGGCTGTATCCCGGCCCTCGCCCTTGGACAAACGTGTGTGCGCCATGACCAGCTTGAATGATATCCGCTCCACCTTTCTGAATTCGTTTGAAAAAAACGGACATAAAATCGTGGACAGCTCGCCGCTTGTTCCGAGAAACGATCCGACTTTAATGTTCGTTAATTCGGGAATGGTGCAATTCAAGAACCTCTTCACCGGGGTCGAACACCGCGACTACAAACGCGCCACAACATCGCAGCGCTGTGTGCGCGCAGGCGGCAAACACAACGACCTCGACAACGTCGGCTATACCGCGCGCCACCACACGTTCTTCGAGATGCTCGGCAACTTTTCCTTCGGCGATTACTTCAAAGAAGACGCCATTCCCTTCGCGTGGGACATGCTGACCAAAGACTTCGGAATCGACAAATCAAAGCTGCTCGTTACCGTTTACCATAACGATGACGAAGCCGCCGACATCTGGAAGAAATACGCAGGATTGTCGGATGATCGCATTATCCGGATCGCGACAGACGACAATTTCTGGATGATGGGACCCACGGGGCCTTGCGGGCCCTCGTCCGAGATTTTTTACGACCACGGCGACCACATCTGGGGCGGTCCTCCGGGAAGCGCAGACGAAGACGGCGACCGCTTCATCGAGATCTGGAACCTTGTTTTCATGCAGTACGAGCAGTTCGAGGACGGCTCGCGCAAGGAACTCGCCGCACAATCCATCGACACTGGTATGGGTCTGGAGCGCGTCGGCGCACTTCTTCAGGGCAAGCATGACAACTACGACACGGACCTGATGCGTGCCCTGATCGAAGCGACCGCGAACGCGATATCAACTGACCCCGATGGCCCCGGTAAAGTCCATCATCGGGTGATCGCTGACCATCTTCGCTCAACGTCGTTCCTAATTGCAGACGGCGTCATGCCATCGAACGAAGGTCGTGGCTATGTGTTGCGCCGGATCATGCGCCGCGCCATGCGGCACGCGCATCTCCTTGGCGCAGGAGGTCCTGTGATGCACAGTCTGGTGCCCGCGCTGGTCCGTGAAATGGGTCATGCATATCCCGAATTGGGGCGCGCGCAATCGATGATCGAAGAAACACTAAAACTCGAAGAAACCCGGTTTCTTGAAACGCTTGATCGCGGCTTGCGGCTTCTGGACGACGAGCTCGAAAAACTTCCGGAAGGCGCTGACCTTCCCGGAGCATCCGCTTTTAAACTGTACGACACTTTTGGCTTTCCGCTTGATCTGACTCAGGATGCTTTGCGCGAAAAGGGCCTGTCGGTCGACACCGAGGGCTTCGATGTGGCCATGTCTGAACAAAAGGCAAAAGCACGCGCCGCCTGGTCCGGATCTGGCGAAACAAAAGACGCAACTGTCTGGTTTGACATTGCCGAAACACACGGCGCGACCGAATTCCTGGGCTATGACACAGAGCTTGCAGAGGGCGTCGTGTTAGCAATCGTTAAAGGCTCCGATCCAGTGAAGTCTCTTGCCGAAAGCGAAAGCGGCTGGGTCGTCGTGAATCAGACCCCGTTTTATGGCGAAAGCGGCGGTCAGGTTGGGGATCAGGGATATCTTCGCAACCTCGAACATAACGACCACGGCGGCGCGGTATCCGACAGCCAACGCTTCGCCGCCGGAGCAATTTTTGGACATTATTACCACGCGCAGTCAGGCGGCCTTAAAGTTGGCGAC
>NZ_CALJXO010000378.1:0-7858 GCF_937988555.1 uncultured Boseongicola sp.
GAATATCTGCTCTCGCTCGGCTCTGTTGTATTAATCCGGTGATGGCCGAGGTTCCCCTTTTCCCGGACAGACTTGCCCCACAGCTTCCGTGACGTGTATGCGCACTTCGCGGATCGCATCCACACGTGCCATCCCTTGGCCGACAAGCACATCACCCTGCCGAAGTTCCTGAATTATTCCCTCGGGCCTATGCCGTTCGTTCCCCATTCCTTGTCCTGCGTTTCCTAAAGATATCGATGGAGCAATTCAAATGGGGAGGCTCACTATCATGAATGAAGCGGGTTTTGGCCTTCCCTGCTCACATGGCTTGCTTCCCTGTAAAACAGGGAAATGGAGCTGAGATTAGTTTGCTCAAGGCTGCGTTCACCAGCAACAGATCGCGCGCGACATTGGCCGATTGCAAACCGGCATTTTCCATCATCTGAAAGATGATTGATACCGATGTCCTCTATCATCCGTCGGTCGACTTCGATCATCTGGTTTGTTATCACGACTGGCAGTTTAGCAACGATTGGATAGGGCTGTCTTGTCCCTGTCATTGCCGCGCCGTCACGCCATTCAACGCGAGACATGCCTTAGGCGGTCCAAACCGCAAAATGCGATCACCCTTCGTGAGGTGCAATGGCCCCGAAACGGGTGGGTTATCATTCCATTGCAACACCAACAGGCCGGGGTCATCAGCATCGACGATGCATTGCGCCCCAGTCACATGCTCCTTGATCCGTGTGCCGTCCGGTATTTGTGTGATGACAAGGTGCTGGTAGTCTTCAAACCACCCAAGCCTTTTTTGCGACACTGCGAGAATGATGAGCAACGTCCGGGCGGCTGTTATGGTTCAGACCAATTCCGCATCCGTCATGATCTCGACCAGCGCGGGACCTTTCACCGCCAGTGCTTTTTCAATAGCGGCTGCGATGTCATCGGTCTTGGTCACTTTCTGGCCATGCCCTCCACACAGCTTTGCAAACGCTGCGAAGGAGGGATTGTGCAGATCGGTCTCCCAAACTGGCCATTCACCGGATCGCTGTTCCTTGGAGATTTTGCCAAGCTGCCCGTTGTGCAAAAGGATGTGGGTCACGTCCATGCCGTATTTGACCGCCGTTGTGAAATCCATCGGATATTGGCCAAAGCCCCCATCGCCAGAGATCGATACGACCTTGCGTCCTTTCAAGTCTGCCACATCCTGCGTTGCGGCCCATGCCCCCATTGCCGCGGGAAAGCTGAAGCCGATAGACCCCAGATAGCCAGACATCAGCACGCGCTGTGTCCCTTTGGTTTCAAGGTAGCGGCCAAAGGAATAGGTGTTGTTGCCCACGTCGACGGCAAAGATCGTGTCGTCTGGCACCAGCTTTCCAAGCGCGTCGAAAATAGCGAAGGAATGAATGCCTTGCCCATGTTCTTCGGCGAGGCGACGGTGCTTTTCGTTGCGCCACATGGTCCAACGGTCCGCCAATTCGCTGGTTTGACCCACCGCATCGGGGTGGGGTTTAATCCGTTCCGCAGCCGCCGCACAAAACGCGCCAATATCGCCCCAGACGGGGACTTTCACAGGATGGAACTTGCCAAGCTGCATGCGATCGTAATCCACTTGAATGATGTTTTGTTTCTGCGCGATGCCGGTGTGATTTGAAAAACTGGCTCCAAAGGCGATAAGCACATCGGCTTCATTCATGAACCAGCTTGCAATCGGGGTCCCGGACCTGCCCAAGACACCGGCGCCAAGGGGGTGACTGTCGGGCACCAACCCTTTGGCCTTGAACGTTGTGACAACAGGTGCCCCGATCTTTTCGGCAAGAGCGATAATCTGGTCGCGGGCACCGTACGCGCCATGACCGACGACGATCATCGGACGTTTGGCCGAGTTCAAAAGCGAAACTGCCGCGTCAATGTCGCCGTCAGCTGGCGTGACCCGTGTGCCGCCCATCCGCCCCAAGGGCGCGCCTGCGGGTTTGTCGGATGGCAGCGTTTGAACATCGTCAGGGAAAATCAGATGCGCCACGTCTTGCTGAACGATGGCGTTCTTGCAGGCCAGCGACATCAGTTCGGCATGGTTTGACGTGCTCAGCACGGTTTGTGAGAAGTGCGCGACGGCTTGGAATGCCGATTTCAGATCAATATCCTGAAACGCGCCCGGTCCGAACACCTGTGTCTGCACTTGTCCAGTCAGCGCCAACACTGGGGCGCGATCCACTTTGGCGTCCCACATGCCGGTCATAAGGTTCGTGGCCCCCGGCCCTGCGATAGTCAGGCAGGCTGCCGGCTTTCCTGTCAGCTTGCCATAGGCAGAGGCGGCAAAGGCCGCTGCCCCCTCATGTCGGATTCCGTAGTATTTTAATTTCTTATCGATGACCGAAAGCCGGATTGCATCCGCGAGCCCAAGGTTGGAATGCCCGACCATGCCAAAGACGGATTGCACGCCCCAGTTCGTCATTGTCTCGACCATCACGTCGGTGACGGTTTGGGTGTGCGATGGCTCTGCCTCAAGGCCCACGAAAATTTCACCATCGCGGATGTCGAGCGGATACATTTCCTGTCCGCTGTCTTCATGCCCGCCCGGTGGTTTTCCCGTGAGCGGATCAAAGTCCCACCCATGCCAAGGGCACCTGATCCAGCATTTGTCGTCGAGTCCCTTTTCGATGGCGCCTTCGCCCAGTGGTCCGCGTTGGTGCGGGCAATGGTTGTTCATCGCGGCCCACTGCCCGTCAAAATGCACCAGGCAGATCGAGGTCGTGCGCGCAGTGACCGTTTTTATCCGACCTTCGGGAAGATCATCTACATGCCCCACCGAAATCCAATCGAGGGTTTGCGTATCCATGTCCTGTTCCATCTATGCCACGCCGCCAAAAGCCACGCCGGAAATCGCGGCCATGTCTTTTTTCCAAGTCGTCAGATCGTCGGGATTGAATTTTGACAGATGGTCATGCCCGCAGGCACGGGCCATGACCTGCATCAGCTCAACGCTCGCCTCGAAGAAATTCGCCAGTTGACGGGCGGATTTTTCGGCCACCAGACGGTTGACCAGATGCGGTTTCTGCGTTGCGATCCCGACGGGGCAATTGTTGGTGTGGCAGGCCCGCATCGCGAGGCAGCCGATCGCCTGCATTGCCGAATTGGACAGCGCAATGGCGTCGGCTCCCATAGCCATGGCCTTGATGAAATCCGCAGGTTTGCGCAGGCCGCCGGTGATCACGAGCGTCACGTCTGCGCGCCCAAGTTTGTCTAGATGCCGCCGTGCACGGGCCAATGCAGGGATCGTCGGGACGGAAATATTGTCGCGGAAGATAATTGGGGCTGCCCCCGTGCCGCCGCCGCGCCCGTCCAAAATCACATAATCCACACCGACTGCCAAAGCTGCATCGATGTCTTTCTCGATATGCTGTGCGGACAGTTTGTAGCCGATAGGAATGCCACCCGTGCGGTCCCGCACTTCGTCGGCGAAGGCTTTGATTTGGCTCACCTCGGTCCATTCCGGGAACCGGGACGGAGAGATCGCGTCTGTTCCTGGCTCCAACCCCCGCACCTCGGCAATTTTGCCTTGCACCTTGTTGCCGGGCAAATGGCCGCCGGTGCCGGTTTTGGCCCCCTGCCCGCCCTTAAAATGGAACGCCTGCACGCGGTCCAGCTTGTCCCAGCTGAACCCGAACCGGGCGGATGCCAGTTCGTAAAAGTATCGGCTATTTTCAGACTGTTCTTCGGGCAACATACCACCTTCGCCTGAACAAACTCCGGTGCCAGCCATCTCGGCACCACGTGCAAGTGCCACCTTGGCGGAGTCTGACAGGGCGCCAAAACTCATGTCCGATACGAACAGCGGGATTTTCAGCTTCAGCGGCTTTTGAGCGTTAGGTCCGATCACCACTTCGGTCCCGACAGGCTCATCGTCCAGAAGCGGTGGCTTGAATAATTGCGCGGTGAGCAACTGAATATCGTCCCAATCGGGTAATTCATTGCGCGGCACTCCCATCGATTCCACAGCCCCATGATGGCCTGTTTTGGATAGGCCGGACCTGGCGTAGCTTTGGATCAATCCGTTGTAAGGCTCGGCATCTGACCCGTGGCTGGGGTCGGCATAGAGCCCAAGATAGGCGTTGCGATTGTAGGGCTGTGGGTTGGCAAGGCCCCATGCGTTGATTTCGTCTGCATCGACGCAAACATCGCCGCCCTCAAGCCACGATTTAAACTTTGGTAACTTCTCATCATTGGCATAGGCCGACACGCCGCTGTCGAGGCGGTAATCCCAGTTATGGACGCCGCAAATCAGATCATTCCCTCGCACATGCCCATCCGACATCAACGCGCCCCGGTGCAAGCAGCGCCCGTAAAAAACCGAGACCTCCTCGTCAAACCGCACCACCACCAAATCCACCTCACCCACAATGGCATATTCTGGTTTCCGATCAGCCAAATCACCAAGCTTGAAGATCGCAGTCTTTGTCATGGGATGTCCTTTTTTGAGGTCTCTTGACGTGTTTCGGGGCATGGCCCCATTTGGCTTATTTTTGCCGCATACCAACGGGCGCCGGGTGCGGCAGTGATCCCGTGCAGGATCGCGCTGATCCAAACAGTATTGATCGCAAGATGCAAAATATCTTGGCCCAATGCATGGGGCAAATTTTCCAAGATCAACAGCGCAAACAAGGCCGTCGCCAACCCGCGCGGCCCGAACCAGCCAAAGAAGAATTTGGTGATCGGCTGTGCATCCGTTCCGATTAAGGAAAGCCAGATGGCCACAGGGCGAACGACGAAAAGGCTCGCCAATATCAAACCAAGCATCGGAAGGGTCAAATGCGCGATGGCGTCCGGCACGACGGCCACGCCCAGAAGAAAAAACGCTGCCCATATCAGCAATTGCCCTTCGCTTTCGGTGAATTCATAGACGAACATACAGGCCCCTTTGACCACCGCCCCGAACGCCAGACCCGCGACAAAGGCCGCGATGAAACCGTTACCGCCAATCAGCACCGCCCCCAGATAGGCCGAACCCGCGAGTGCCAGCGCGCCCACACCTTCATATGTTTCAGACGTCGTTCCCACAGCTTTCGCACGCAAAAAGGCCCAGCCGCCGATTGCGCCGACGATGACGCCTGCGATGGGGCCAAGAAGGACCTGTTTCGCGCCAAAGATCAGCCACTCGACGCTGTCTTGTGCCTCCGACGCCGTCACCAACGCCGCAAGCAACAAGATGACAGGCAGCGCAAGCCCATCGTTCAAGCCGCTTTCTACAGTCAAGGCGCGGCGCGGCCGGATTGGGATCGCTTCGTTCGTGACGACCGCTTGGCCAAGGGCTGCATCAGTCGGTGTCAGGATCGCGGCAGCAAGTGCGACTGTCACAATCGACCACTCCGGAAACAGCAATGCGCCTAAGAAAGTTCCCAGTAATATCGAGGCCGGCAGTCCGATCAGCAGCATCCGTTGCGGCCAGATACGGCGCTGTCGTAACGCGGCCAGGTCCGTTTGGGCCGCGTCCAAAAACAGCAAAATCACCAGCGCGACCTCGGCCACAGGATGCAAAAGCGCCTCACCCGTCTCCGGTGGGACAAGACCGCCAACAGACAGCGCTGCGCCTAGGCAGATGAACAGGATCGGCGCGGTCAGGATCGTCGATGACAGGCGCTTTGCGACAAGGGCGTACCCGACCGTCAAAATGCAAAGTGCCAAAAATCCTGCCAACAGTTTCATCCCCTTTGGTCACATGTATGAATTGAATCATACCCTGCTTCGGAGCGTTCCAAACGCCAACGATCAAATTAAGTTCCAAAGGGATATCACGTCCGTGGAAGAAGGATCGATCAAACAAGGGTTCAATTTTTACAGACAGCGTCCCGGGCACGCCGAACCGGATCGTAAACATTGGCGACGTTTGAACTGTGGCGCGTACCAAGGTAAGGAATGGACGCTTGTGAGGTGGTGTGAATTAGCATCAAAGCAGTGCCTGTCTTTCGCGCTTCGCAACAAGGTGGGTGCGATAAATATCCGGTTTTCCAAGCTTGTTCCTGCTGTTGGGCTCGACAGTGTTTAAGGTCAGATCAGAGCCAGAAGCAGACCTTGCGAACATTGCCTTGAACGGTAGTTTTGTCAGCTCAACCGACCTCGTGGTACTTGGCGCGGCGAAGGTCTGCTGAGAGCGCATGACGCAATACTGAAAGACGTCGGCCTCACACGCCTCAATGCTAGTGAAAATGCTTATTTGGTCTCGCATCGCGGCAACTAGGCGACGTTTCACAATATCACCTATCCAGGCAGAAAACGCAGTACCTCTGAAGGGGCCACTTCGGAGGGCTGTTTCGCTCATTGGAGCCAAATGCGGACTTCGGTCCTGAGGGCTCAAACCAACGGCGCAGGGGCCATTTAGGATAGAAGCTGGTAGGGAACTCACGTGCGGGTGCGTTATGATCATTCTATGAGCCGCAATGATTTGTCGATCATTAGATTCTTTGCCCCGGTCTTGCTACTTGTCACTCCGGTCGGCGTATTCGCAGAGCCTGCGTGCATCCCAATTGATTTGCCGGTGGCGAGTATCGGGGAAACTCCGGAAAACTACAGCATATTCTGTTTGCAGTATGCGGGCGTTTGCGACCTTGAGGGGGCTCGCATGGTGGTATGATCGGAAGCCGAGCGAGCGAGAGTCGAGCTTATCAACTCACAAGTGAATCAAGAGAGTGAGTTCGTTTCCGACTGGGATTTCAAAGGTATCGACGACGTATGGGATTATCCCCTTAACTGCTAAGGTGATTGCGAAGACTTCGCCTTAGAGAAACGCCGCCGACTCGTCGAAGACGAATTTCCTAGCGCATTACTAACAATGGCAATCGCTTTCCACGAAATGCAATTCTTTCCACACGCAGTCCTGTTGGTGGAGACTTCCAAGGGTACCTGGGTGTTGGATAACCTCTATGAGACTGTTCTTTGCTGGGATGCGGTGACCTACATATTTACGCACAGGGAACAACCGGATGGTCAGTGGGCACGTTTCTTGCTGCCGTAGACGTTGACCAGGAAGAAATTTGCTCGAGAAGAGGCGTGTGGTCGGCCTTACATCCGTAAAGTGCATTTGGCTTTCCGACGTCGGCTCTGTCCCGCTGATCGGTCGTTTGGTGTGACCGCAACGAAAGTCCGCGAAACGGTGCGGTTCACCCGGTTTCGCCGGATCTCGGCAGCAAGCATCGGGCCCAATCTATTCCACGAGTACCGCACCGTTTTGCGGCTGATGTCGATGCCGCGGTCGTGAAGAATATCTTCGGCATTCCGGAGCGAAAGTGGAAAACTCACATATAGAATCACTGCTAGGCGAATAGATTCGGAGCCGGTGTGGAAGCCCTTGAAAGGGTCTGTTTTCGTCATGAGCAGAAGATTCTAAACCACCCTGCCCTGCTTAAGCCGATTTGCTCTGACAACAGCCAACGTGAACTTCTCCTGTGCCGCGAAGTCGGAACAGAGGCAGCATTGCGAATTATGCGCGTACCACAAACTGGACGTTTGCTGATCTGCATCAAGGCGCAATCCTTAAATTTCGTAAACTGTCAACTTTGATGATGAGACGCGGCGGTTAGGTGTCGTTGGCGCGGATTTTGTGGGCGGCAGTAAAATGGATAGGCAAGCAACACCTCCTGATGAGCCAAAACTCGGCCCTCGCATGCAGCAGGTCTGGCCGCTGATGGTTGCCGCGCTGTTTGTCGGCTATTTGTTGTTCCCCGCTCCCGACATTTCTGCGGCAAGTAAAACTGTTTCCTATAGCGAAATCAGAGATTTGATAAAGCAGGGAGAGATTGATGAAGCCACTTTGCAGGCCGCCGCGATCATTGGCCATCTAACAGGACCAACCGACGAAGGGGCGGAAACGGTCCGTGCCATCCTCCCG
>NZ_CALJXO010000379.1:0-2616 GCF_937988555.1 uncultured Boseongicola sp.
CGTCGAACATGTCGAAATAACATTCGGACACTTCATACTGGTCATTCTGGTTCAGCGTCTTGCCAAACAGGGCACCATAGCCCAGCGCCTGGCCGCGAATACCAAACCCCAGATCGTCGGATGCCTTGCTCTGAATTTCATTGATGATGCTGACGCCCAGACCAATCGATCGGATCGGATCTGCAGCGTGGACGATGTTTGGAAAGCCGATAATCGAACTGGCTGCTGCCGCGCCCGCGGCGCCGCCTACGAACTTCCGGCGCGATACGCCCTTGCCGGTTATGTTGCTCTTGCGTTTTACCATCTTGGTGCTCCCTGTTAGCGGATCCAATTTTGATCCCATTGCGGTTGTCCGCCCACACCCGCAATTTTCGAGACAAACGATATAGCTTTGTGTTTTCCTAGTGCCTGTTGTTCTCAGACGGGTAGCTTAGAGGCAAAGTCAGCGAAACCGCAAGCGGGGGAGAGCGCAGATGAGTGTGTTGATAAAGAATGGCCGGATCATTACGGCCAGTGATGACTACCATGCCGATATCTTCATCAATGATGCAACCGTCGATCTGATTGGCACCAATCTGGAAATAGACGCCGACCTGGTGGTGGATGCCGGCGGCAAACTGGTGATCCCCGGCGGCATCGATCCGCACACTCATCTGGAATTGCCGTTTGGCGGCACCACCACTTCGGACACGTTCGAAACCGGCACCCGCGCGGCCGCGTTCGGCGGCACCACCTGCATCATCGACTTCGCGGTTCAATTTCCGGGCATATCGACGCTGGACGCACTGGACGCCTGGCATGAAAAGGCCGCCGGCAAGACCGCCATCGACTATGCCTTCCACATGATCCTGACCGATATGCCGGAAAGCCGGGTCCAGGAAATGCGCATGCTGTCTGATGCCGGTGTCACCAGCTACAAGATGTTCATGGCCTATCCGGGCGCCATGCTGTCGGACGATGGCACTATATTCCGCGCCATGCGCCAGGCGGGTGAGGACGGTACGCTGGTCTGCATGCATGCCGAAAACGGCGTCGTCATGGATGAGTTGATCAAGCTTGCCCTGGCTGAGGGCCATATAGAGCCGAAATATCACGCCCTGACCCGGCCGACGCGGCTGGAAGCAGAAGGTGTGCACCGGGCCCTGGCGATTGCCGAGGTGGCCAAGTCACCGTGCTATATCGTCCATCTGAGCAGCTATGACGCCCTGCAGGAATTGCGGATGGCCCAGGCGCGCGGCGTGATGGCCCATGCTGAAACCTGTCCGCAATATCTGCTGCTGGATATCGCCAAATATGACGAGCCCGGTTTTGACGGTGCAAAATATGTTCTGACGCCGCCGTTGCGCGAAAAATGGAACCAGGAGGAATTGTGGCGCGGGCTGCGCGGCAATGCCCTGAACGCCATTTCAACCGACCATTGCCCGTTCTGCATGAAAGAACAGAAAGAGCTGGGCAAGAACGATTTTTCCAAAATCCCCAATGGCGGCCCCGGCATCGAAAACCGGATGAGCCTGATTTATCACTACGGGGTCAACGGCGGTTATATCGACATCAACCGGTTCGTGGAACTGACTTCGACCGGTCCCGCAAAGATCTTCGGCATGTTCCCCAAGAAGGGCACCATTGCAGTTGGCAGCGACGCCGACATCGTGATCTTCGATCCCGACCGGGAAGAGATCATCAGCTATTACAACGGCCACACCCACCACATGAACATCGATTACAACACCTATGAAGGCATGCCCGTGAAAGGGTTTACCGAAACGGTGTTCAGCCGCGGCCGCATGATCATCGACAAGGGCCAGTATCTGGGCCGGGCAGGGGACGGTGAATTTGTGAAGCGGGGACCGTACGGAGGCCAGTACCGGCCGGCGAAGTCGGGCGATATTCAGAGCCGTGCGCCGGGTTCAAGGCACGGCGGTTAGGGAGAAAGGCAGAAATACTTGTTGAGGACGTTCAGTCCTTTTTGGATGAATCCCTGTCGACAATTGACAGCATCTAATTTTTTGCGCGTGCCAGCACCGCAGCCTTGATCAAGTCGAAGAATTTTGACGGGAGAACCCCATAAGCTTGCCGGTCGTGGCTGACGGCTGTCACGCCGTGAGGAATACGGCCTTTCTCCCAAGTAAAGCTGTTCATGTCGTTTACCTTCACCCACATCTGCCGGTCATCAAGTCCAAGATGATGCGCGATTTTGAGTGGAACTTCGATTCCTTCGGATGCGTGAAGGGGAGGCGTATGAGTAATCGGGACAACTAGGTTTCTCTGATCGCCATGCCCCTGGATTCGGGCTGAAACGACAATGGAGTTGGGACGATCTTTGCCGGATTGGTAGCCGCGATCCCGGTCTTCTTTGAAAAGAAAGTCGTATCGAATGACCAAGCCAACTTCTGGCTTGAGGGATGCCACGTTCAATCCATGAGTTTGTTCAATTGGTCATGCTTTGGATCCACACGCGCGTCTTCCAGGGCCTTGATATCTTCTTCGGTGAGATCGGCGGGTGTCAGGTGTTCACGGGTATCGTAGCGCTTCATGCGCTCGTATTCCTCGATGTCGATCAGAACGCGAGAGGGACGATTGTGTTTGGTAATTATGACCGGGGCCTTTGCAGCCTGG
>NZ_CALJXO010000380.1:0-4822 GCF_937988555.1 uncultured Boseongicola sp.
TCGCTCGGGACCGCGTTCGGGGGGGGCGGGGTTATCGCGGCGGAGGGTGCGGTCGGCGAGACGCGTGGCGTTGTAAAAGAGCCGAGAGATAAGGCGGGGTTTGGGCGTCGTCAGCTGCCCAGCTCCTCAGTCGACGACGCAGGCGCCTCTTCGTCGCGCAAACGGTGTAAATGGGCGATGAAATAGCGCATGTGGGCATTGTCCACCGTGCGCTGGGCTTCGGATTTCCAGGCGTTGTAAGCCGTCGCGTAATCGGGATAAATCCCGACGATATGGATATCATCCACGTCGCGGAAAATGTTGGTAGAGGGGTCTGTCAACTCTCCGCCGAAGACGAGATGTAGGCGCTGGGTCATTGGGGTCTCCCGTTGTTGAGGTGCAGGGTAAACGCCTGCTGCGTGGGGTCAAGCCGCGGCTGAATTGGCCGTTTTGGCGTTTCCGGTACCTGCGTTGGTGCATGCGTTCGCAGGATTAGGGGTGGGTCATTGGTTCGAACTGGCGCGCATCGCCTCTTAGAACGCAATGCTGGCTTGCCTTAAGAGATGCTCGGACCCTTTGGCGAACATCAGATTATCTCGTCTTCATCAAACAAAGGGGCCTCTTCCAGCTGCGTTGCCAGATCATCAACAGCAGCTTCTGCGTCGTCGCCTGATTTAACAGCCGCAATGTGGAAAAGCGCGTCGCCTTCGTGGGCGATTGGCATGACGGCGCGTCCCACGATAATGCCTGCGTATCGAGTTTTGACCTCGACCTCGCCTTCCCCGAAGGGGTCCGAAATCGCGGCAACGATGTCGCCTTCTCCAACGACGTCCCCTTCCGCTTTGAACATGCGTAAAAGCCCGCCCGCCGGTGCGCGAAGCCAGTTGCTGTCCGAGCACAACAACGAGTCTGCCTTTGGCTTGGCGATCCCTGCCTTGGGCAACATTTTTATCTCTTTCAAAATGCGTAAAATTCCGGCCACCCCTGCGCGGACGGACATTTCATCAAACCGCATGCCTTCGCCGGCCTCGTAGAGCAGGACATCGACGCCGATCTTTTTGGCTTCTTGCCGTAAGCTTCCGTCGCGCAATGCACTTGTCAGAATGACCGGCGCGCCAAAAACTTTTGCGAGCCGCAATGTCTCGCGGTTGTTGGCCGAAACGCGCACCTGCGGCAGGTTCATGCGATTGATGGCCGCCGAATGCAGATCAATGCCAAGCGAACAGCGCCCGACGATTTCGTGGAGGAAAATATGCGCAAGCCGCGAGCCCAGAGACCCGTTCGGTGATCCAGGAAAGCAGCGATTAAGATCGCGGCGGTCCGGCAAGTAGCGCGAATGGTTGAGAAAACCGAAGGTGTTCACAATCGGCACGACAATCAGGGTGCCTTGCAAGGATTTCAGATTGGATCGCAGCAATCGGCGCACGATTTCGACACCGATCACCTCGTCCCCGTGGATACCCGCACTGACAAAAACTGTGGGGCCATCGCTGCGCCCGTGGATGACATGGGCGGACAGGGTGACGGGTGTGTGGTCTGACAGCATGCTGACAGGGATTTCGATGGTTTTGCGGGTGCCCGATTCAACGACTGCGCCGGCGATCTCGAAACCAGAACGTTTTTTCATCCCTTGCCTTTGGTCTTGGTTGCGTTGGGTTTCGCATGTTTTTCGATGTATTCGATGATCTTGCCTGCGATGTCGAGGCCGGTTGCTTTCTCGACCCCTTCCAAACCGGGAGAGGAGTTAACTTCCATCACAACCGGACCATGATTGGCCCGCAACATGTCCACTCCGCAGACATTAAGGCCCATCGCTTTGGCGGATCGAATTGCCGTCGAGCGTTCTTCTGGTGACAGTTTGATCAGTTCAGCGGATCCGCCACGGTGCAGGTTCGATCGAAAGTCGCCTTCTACGCCGGTGCGTTTCATTGCGGCCACGACCCTGCCACCGACGACGATCGCACGGATGTCAGTGCCGCCGGCTTCTTTGATGAACTCTTGGAGCAGGATGTTCACACCCGCACCGCGAAAAGCCTCGACGACCGATTTCGCGGACCGCTTTGTATCGGCCAAAACAACACCGATCCCTTGCGTGCCTTCCAACAGCTTGATCACCACAGGCGCGCCACCTGCAAGTTCGAGAACCTCTTCGGTCTGTTTTGGGTCATGGGCGAAAGTGGTCACCGGCAGACCAATGCCATCGCGCGCCAAAAGTTGCATCGAGCGCAATTTATCTCGCGAGCGGCCGATGGCAACGCTTTCATTCAAGGGGTAGACGCCCTGCATTTCAAACTGCCGCAAAACAGCCATGCCGTAGAAGGTGATCGACGCACCAATGCGAGGGATCACGGCGTCATACCCAACCAGCTTTTCGCCGTTGTAGTAGACCTCGGGCCTGCGCGACGCGATGTTCATATAACACCTCAGAGTGTTAATAATATCGAGCTGATGGCCGCGCTCCTCTGCCGCTTCTTTCAGGCGCCTGTGTGAGTAAAGTTCGGCATTGCGTGCGAGCATGGCAATTTTCATGTCTTTGGTCCTTTAAGATTGGGCTGGGCGCTTACCAAGTAGGATTTTCCCGCATGCACGGCGATGTTGTGGCGGCGCAAGGCGCGGCGTCCTAAAATAAGCGGAAACACCATGCTTCCCCGGTCCGTCAGCGAGACGTCGATCTTCCAACGACGCCCGGCAAGAATCATCGGTGTCCGGATCACGAGGCGGCTTTCGGGCGAGCCGCTGGTGTTGGTGATGTCGCGTTTGGTGAAGACCGGGAATTCACAGGTTTGTCCCGGCGTCCCCACAATGGAAGGCGCCGTAAAGCGCACCCATTTCTGGTCATCGCGTCTGAACAATTCGATGTTCTCGGCATGAAGGGCGGTTGTTTTCGCGCCCGTGTCAACCTTCACGGCAAAATCAAAAAGGCCTAATTCGGGCAGGCTGATACATTCGTGCCAGCCGATCACCAAAAGGGGCCGCTCCACTTGGCTTGCATCGTTCGTCATATTTGTCGTTTCCGTGAGAACGCGGGGAAGACCCACACTGCGGTATCTAAGCGGGAGTTACCAGTAAACCATGATATGGCGGGCGAAAGATCTGGAAGCAATGGCCTCAGACGAGTTGGTCGATCAGGGCCGCGTGCACGCCATTCCCCGCGGCCACGACGCCCGCTGATTGGCGACTTGGGGTGTTGAAAGTTAGCGTTTTGCCGCGTCGATCCGTGGCTTGTCCGCGCGCTTCGGTGACAAGAAGCGCACCCGCGGCGATGTCCCACTCCCAGCTTGGTCGCAGTGTCAGCATGCCATCAAAACGGCCTTCCGCGACAAGCGCGAGGCGGTAGGCGATGGACGGGCGGAAATGACGGTCGAAGGTTGGGGGGGCCGCTTTCCAAAAGTCGGGTTTAAGCGTGACTTTTGGGGTAAGAAGCGTGGTCTCGTCGCCGAATTGGTTCGCGGCAGCGTTGATTGGTGCGTCGTTCAGTGTGGCGCCGCCACCCTTGGTGGCAAGGTAGAGTTTATCGCGCACGGGCAAGTAGACGCAGGCCACGATGGGTTTGCCGTTTTCCACGATGGCCAGCGAGTGCGCCCAGGTTTTTTCGCCAGCGACAAACGCGCGGGTGCCGTCGATGGGGTCGATGACAAAGGCGCGCGTCGTCGCAAAGCGGGCCGGATCGTCTTCGGTTTCTTCACTGACCCAACCGTAGTCGGGGCGCGCGGCGAGGAGGCTTGTTTTCAGATGGGTGTCGACGGCGAAGTCGGCCTCGGACACGGGGTCGTCGCCACCTTTGTCCCAGACTTGTGGGTCCTCGCGCCAGTATTTTCGGGCGATCTCGCCAGCCTCAAGCGCGGCGGTTTTGAGGAGCTCGAGATCAGGCGCCAGCAATCGTGAGACTTTCGACAAGGAGCGATGGAACAACGCGCGAAAGGTGCGCGCGGGCGTCGTTTGCGGGAATGAGTGAGGCGAGCATTTCGTGGAGGTTGCCCGCGATGGTGCATTCGGTAACCGGGTAGGTGATCTCGCCGTTTTCAACCCAAAAGCCGCTGGCACCTCGGGAGTAATCGCCCGTTGTTGGATTGATCGACGAGCCGATCAGTGACGTGACGAGGAGGCCGGTGCCCATATCGCGGATCAGATCTGCGTGGGTTTGGTTGCCTTGGGTCATTGAGACGTTGCCGGTGCCGGGGGTCGGTGGGCCTCCCGTGCCGCGGGCGGCGGAGGCGGTGCTTTGCATGCCCAGTTTGCGGGCGGTCGCAAGGTCGAGCGTCCAGCCCATAAGCACGCCGTCTTCGACGATGTTGCGGGCTTGGGTGGCGAGACCCTCAGCGTCGAAGGGTTTGGAGCCACGGATGCGGGCGCGGTGCGGGTCTTCGGTCAAAGTGATGCCTTTGGGCAGGACCTGTTCGCCCAAACGCTCACGAAGCCACGAGCTTCCGCGTGCGATGGACGCCCCATTGGCGGCTTGCAGCAGGTGACCGATGAGGCCGGACGAGATGCGTTCGTCGTACAGGACGGGGAAAGCGCCGGTCGGCGGCTTGGTCGCGCCTGCGCGTTCCAATGTGCGTTTCGCGGCGATGTGGCCGATCTCTTCCGGCGTCATCATGTCGCCCGCGTGGGAGCGGCTGTCGCCGAAATAGTCGCGCTCCATGTCTGCGCCGGTCCCGGTGATC
Source organism: uncultured Boseongicola sp. (assembly GCF_937988555.1). NCBI lineage: Bacteria > Pseudomonadati > Pseudomonadota > Alphaproteobacteria > Rhodobacterales > Paracoccaceae > Boseongicola > uncultured Boseongicola sp. The sequence continues at coordinate 4,644 of NZ_CALJXO010000380.1, forward strand.
GCAACGCAGGAGAGGCCGTGCGAGGTGCGCGCGTAGCCGCCGGAAAAACCGTTTGATGCCGCCAGGTGGATGGCGTTGTGGCTATAGCCTGCGGCAACGCTGTCGGCTTGGGTAATCCCCTTGTGGGACAGGGCGGCGGCTTCGGCCGTCAGGGCGGCGTTTTGGAAGTATTTGGCGTC
>NZ_CALJXO010000381.1:0-2610 GCF_937988555.1 uncultured Boseongicola sp.
GACTTTTTCTGAGCTCCGCGACCGGCACGAGGCGGTCCTGATTGCCACAGGCGTCTATGGCGCACGGGACCTATCCGTACCCGGAGCAAACCTCAATGGCACCATCCCCGCCCTGGATTACTTGATCGCTTCCAACAAAAAGGGCTTTGGCGATGAGGTGCCCGACTACGACAGCGGCCTTCTAAATGCCAAGGGCAAGCGCGTCGTGGTGATTGGCGGCGGTGATACGGCCATGGATTGCGTCCGCACGGCCGTCCGGCAAGAGGCCATATCGGTGACCTGCCTTTACCGGCGCAATCGCGCGAACATGCCCGGCTCCCAGCGCGAAGTGGGCCACGCGGAAGCAGAAGGTGTTGTCTTTGAGTGGTTAGCGAGCCCGCTCGCCATCGAAGGCCTGCGCAAGGTTACCAGTGTCCGCGCCGAACGCATGCGCCTTGGTGCGCCCGAAGCCGGGGGGCGTCAGCGCATTGAGCGCATTCCGGATTCCGAATTCAATATTGACGCGGATCTCGTTATCACCGCGCTCGGCTTTGATCCCGAGGACCTGCCCAAATTATTCCACGAACCAATCCTCGGTGTCAGTCGCGGGGGCACGCTGGCGGTTGATCCTCAATCCGCCATGACCTCCATGTCCGGGGTCTTCGCTGCGGGAGACATAGTGCGCGGGGCGTCACTTGTGGTTTGGGCGGTGCGCGATGGCCGCGAAGTAACCCGGTCTATCGATAGCTACCTGACCGTGCATAAAAGCGCGGCGCAAGCGGAGGCATCGTAATGGGCTATCGCGAGGACTTTGAAACCGAACGTGACCGCCTCGCCCGCGAAGGTCTCTATGACCCCACCAGTGAACACGACAATTGCGGCGTCGGCCTGGTTGCCGCGGTTGACGGCGTGCCGCGCCGCGACGTTGTTGAAAAGGCAATTGCCGCCCTAAAAGCCGTGTGGCACCGCGGCGCGGTGGACGCCGACGGCAAGACGGGCGATGGCGCCGGTATCCACTTACAAATTAGCCAGGAGTTCTTCCGTGCTCAGATTGTGCGCACCGCCCATCACGCAATAGACGGCCGCATTGGCATCGGAATGATATTCCTGCCGCGTACAGATTATGCCGCGCAGGAAACTTGCCGCACGGTGGTGGAGACCGAACTTCTGAAATTCGATCTCTCTATTTACGGCTGGCGCCAAGTTCCGGTGAACACCGCCGTCATCGGTGAGAAGGCGAATGCCACGCGGCCCGAGATTGAGCAGATCATGTTCAGCTGCGGTGACGAAGACGATCTTGATGAGATCGAACGCACACTTTTTATCGTGCGGCGGCGCATCGAGCGCGAACTCCTCAATCGCAACATCAATGATTTCTATATTTGCTCGCTCTCGAGCAAGTCCCTCGTTTACAAAGGCATGTTCCTCGCCGAGCAACTAGCAATCTTTTATCCTGACCTCGCGGACCCGAACTTTGTTTCGGCTTACGCGATCTATCACCAGCGCTATTCCACAAATACTTTCCCGACCTGGCGGCTCGCCCAGCCCTTTCGCATGCTTGCGCACAATGGTGAGATCAACACCTTAAAGGGCAACACCAATTGGATGCGCAGCCACGAAGCGATGCTTGCTGTGGAAGCCGCCAAATCCCATGCCAGTGATGTCCTTCCCATCATTCAGGCCGGCTCATCGGATTCCGCCGCCCTCGACGCTGCGTTTGAAGCCTTGGTGCGAGGGGGGAACCCTGCACCGCTCGCCAAGTTGACGCTGATCCCCGAAGCGTGGTCGAAAAAAGTGCGCACCATGCCCGAGGCGCATCGCGCCATGTACGACGTGCTTAATTCGGTGATGGAACCATGGGACGGCCCCGCGGCCATCGCGGCCACCGACGGGCGCTGGGTCATTGGCGGAATGGACCGCAACGGTCTCAGGCCCATGCGGTATTCACTGACCCGCGACAAGCTTTTGTTGCTTGGATCCGAGGCGGGCATGGTGGCTGCCCCCGAAGCCGACATCATTGAAAAGGGCCGTATAGGCCCCGGGCAATTGATCGGGGTCGACCTTGACGAAGGCGAGATTTATCGCGACCGCGCGCTCAAGGATAATCTGTGTGCATCACTTCCTTTCAAGAAATGGTCGGAAAATATCATTGAGCTGGACGAACAAGTCCGCCCCGGCGAGGACCCTGCGGGGATTAAGGGCGAAGATTTGCTGCGTCGTCAGATTGCAGCCGGCCAAACACGCGAGAATATGGAGCTGTTGCTCCAGCCGCTGGTAGAGGACGCAAAAGAAGCCATCGGGTCCATGGGCGATGACACACCGCTTGCTGTTTTGTCGGACGAGTACCGCCCCCTCGCCCACTACTTTCGGCAAAATTTCAGCCAAGTGACGAACCCGCCTATCGATCCCTTGCGCGAAGACAGGGTGATGAGCCTTAAGACGCGCTTTGGAAACCTGCGCGCCATCCTTTCTGGCGCGTCCCCTCAGGAGCAGATCTACACGCTCGACAGCCCGGTGCTATCCAATGGTATGGTCGGCCGCCTGCGCAAAGTGTTGCGTGACCAGGTCTATGAAATTGACTGCACCATGGAAGTCGAGGACGGCGCCTGCGCACCACACGCGTTGCGAGAT
>NZ_CALJXO010000382.1:0-10479 GCF_937988555.1 uncultured Boseongicola sp.
CAGCACGGGCAGTCCCAAAGCTTCATCCAAAAACAGCCAGCCGAAAGATACGCCGAAAACCGGCGACCGGAAACTGAATGCTGCGACGATTGCGGGCGGATAGACCAACAGCAACCAAAGCCAAAGCCAAAGTGAAAAGCCAAAAGTCACAATTACCACGAACTGAAACGCCAGCCCCCACAAATGGATCGGCTGTACATCACTGATAAAGCGGCAAAAAAAGGGTGCCGCTATCATAAAGATCGGCGCCGAGACAAATACTTGCCAGACCAACTTCCGGTCGGGTGCGACGTCCTTCCGGCCGGTCCACGCCACCAAAGCGTTCCCCCGCCCAGCAAAACGCCGACAAAATCGTCAGAAGATCACCCGGCAAAGACGCTTCGTCACCGCTGCCGCGCCAGATAATCGAAATGGCCACACCGAAAAACGCAGGCCCCTGACCAGCAACTTTCTCAGGCGTTGTACGCTCGCCGGGAAGCCAGAAAAGCGCCATCAAAGCCGACCAAAGCGGCATTGAATATAGAGTCACACTGCCTCGCGTCACAGATTTCAGGTCCAACGCTCTTAAAAAGTATAAATTCTCCCGAGAAGATCACTCCGATCTAAAACCCGGCCACGAATCTTTGCCGATCAATCCCAAGGATCGCCCCCGTACAGGAAACCAAATCAACTGGCATAACACTGAGCCAGCCGACCGAATTCCGGCGAAAAAGACTGGCTGCAATCCTTGATTCACAACCCTGATCGTCGCCTGATTGAACCCAAGCAGCGCCAAAATCCGATCAGAGCAATTATCCCTGTCGCATCAATTCTGTCCCGCTCTTTCATTCACCCAACTGTCTGCTGTTTACCTTTCCCAACGACTGCGCCCGCGACTGACGTCTGACAATGGCGCGCCGTTGCGCCAATCGCCCCTGTCCAAGCGCAATCTGTATGCTAAGCAAGCGGCCATGGATTTGTTGCAACTCACTTCAATTCTCATCGTGCTTGCGGGCCTCTTCGGAGCCGTGAATTATCTATTCCTGAAACTCCCCTCGTCCATCGGCATCCTTGTCGTGTCGCTCATCGCCTCGCTTTGCATTATCGGTCTCGATCTGATCATCCCCGCCTTCACTATCGACGACGAAGTCCGCAGTATCGTCGGAGGTATCGCGTTCTCAGATGCGCTTCTCGAAGGCATGCTTGGGCTCTTGCTGTTTGCAGGCGCCCTCCACGTCAAGCTCGCAGATTTGCACGAACAATGGCGCCTCGTCGCCCTCATGGCGACCATTGGCGTAGGGCTTTCAACACTCGTCGTGGGCTCGGTCTTTTCCTGGTTGACTGGCATGCCGATCCTCATAGCCCTCGTCTTTGGCGCGCTGATCTCACCGACGGATCCGGTCGCGGTCCTTGGCGTTTTGCGCGAAGCCGCGCTGCCAAAAACCCTTGAAACCAAGATCGCGGGCGAAAGCCTTTTCAACGACGGTGTCGGCTATGTCGTGTTCCTTGTCCTTGTCGGCATCGCCTTTCCGCACGGCGACGACCACGGAGGCGGCCTTTCCGGAGCAGCGAACCTTTTCTTTCAGGAAGCCGTCGGTGGTGCGGTTCTTGGCATCACGCTTGGCTGGATCACTTTCCGCCTGATGCGCCGAATCGACGACTATTCTCTCGAGGTCCTTTTGACCCTCGGCCTTGCTTTTGGTGGCTACCAACTTGCGGTCTGGCTCCAAGTGTCGGCCCCGATCATGGCGGTGTGCGCGGGGCTTTTGATCGGAGACGTCGGCGCCGCAAAAGGCATGTCCGATGAAACCCGAAAGTACGTTGATGCCTTCTGGAAACTCATCGACGAAATCCTGAACGCCGTTTTGTTTCTTCTTATTGGCATCGAGGTTTTTGCCGTCACCTTTACCCTGGACATTGCGCTGGCTGGCGTCGCAGCCATCGCGCTCGCGCTTTTCGCACGCCTCATCGCCGTTGCCGTGCCAGTCCTGATCCTGCGCCCGTTTCGGACATTTTCGCCCGGCGTGATTCCGATCATGACCTGGGGCGGGCTGAAGGGCGGCATCTCGGTTGCACTTGCATTGTCGCTGCCGGAAGGCGAATGGAAACCTCTGATCCTTGCCCTCACCTACATCGTGGTGATCTTCTCAATCGTCATTCAAGGTCTTACGGTCGCGCGTCTCGCCAACCGTCTGGGCCGGGAACCCGATCTGGTCTAACGCTTTAATATCAATGACTATCATGTCTATGACGTATTCACCGACGCGCCCTTCAGTGGTAACCTGCTATCCGCCATCCCCGACGCCAGCGCCCTGCACGAGAGCCAGCTTCTTCTCATGGCCCGCAAAATTAACTTCTCGGAAACCACGTTTGCCTATCCAACCAAAAACCCCAAAGGCACCGCAAAAGTACGCATTTTCACTCCCGCTACCGAGCTAGCATTCGCAGACCATCCCACCTTCGGCAGGGCATCGCTCTGTGCGATCTCCGGCGCGCAGGCCCCGAAATGATCCTCGGCCTTGGCATCGACCCGATCCTCGTCACAGTCACTGGAAGCGGAACACGGTTTACCACCCGTGTTCCGCTTGCTACCGCGCGTGCGCAATCAATGAGTGCCCTCGCTACCTGCATCGGTCTGCCCGTTGAAGCAATCCGCACCGATCACCACGCGCCCATTACCGGCGGTCTCGACACCGATTTCGTCCTTGTGGAACTTGCTGTCCAAACCATTGTCGCCAAGGCCAGGTCCCGCGCCGATACTTTTTGGGAAACCGAATGTCCCGGGACCGGTCGCCTTGCAACTCTGATCTATATCCGCGATGGCTTCGACATCCGCGCCCGCGTGCTTCAGCACCTGGGTGGCATCCCAGAAGACCCCGCCACAGGAAGTACGGCCGCCGTCCTCACCGCATATCGCGGCCAGATCGACGGCCTATCTGCCACCTTCCACATCACCCAAGGCGCCGAGATGAGTAGACCAAGCAAAGTCACCACAGAGGTCGCGGCCGAAAACGCCGTTCCGACCGCAGTATCCGTCGAAGGTCAAGACATCCGCATCATGGAGGGAGGCCTCACGCTCTGACGGGCTTTTCCTTCCGCGTCGCTTCGCCTAGAAAGGAAGTCCGACAAGGGACTGCAACACACCATGACCGACACGATCATCGACCGCTGCGAAGCCAAGGGCCTGCGCCTAACCGAACAGCGTCGCACCATCGCCGCAGTCCTTGAGGAGGCCGACGACCACCCTGACGTCGAGGAGCTTTACGCCCGCGCCAGTGCCGTCGATCCGCGGATTTCGCTTGCAACGGTCTACCGCACCGTCAAACTGTTTGAAGAAGCGGGCATACTTGAGCGCCTCGATTTTCGAGACGGTCGCGCACGCTATGAAGACGCTGATCGTGATCACCACGACCACCTGATCGACCTGCATTCAGGCGAAGTCATCGAATTCGTAGACGTCGAAATCGAAGCCCTTCAGGAAAAGATCGCAGAGAAGCTCGGCTATGACCTTAAAGGTCACCGACTTGAACTGTACGCCGTACCGCTCAAAAAGCGTTAAAACAGCGCACCACGCCGCGCCGCGAGCCACCGCTGCTCGTCCAGGCTGCGTGACAATTCAATTGCGCTGCACAAAGCGGCAGACGCCCCGTCCACATTCCCGCACAGACGCAAGACCTCTGCGCGTGCCGCGTGAAAGGGCCGGTAGCCGTCCAATTCGTCCGAAAGCGCGTCAAACTCGGCCAAAGCGGCGCGCAGAGCTTCGGCCTCCACCAGGGCACACCGATTAAGCCGCACCAAGACTGTCGGCTGAAACGCCAACAACCGGTCATAAAGAAGCACAATCTGCCGCCAATCTGTCGTCCCCACTTCATTCGCTCCCACCGCAGTGCTTGAATGGGCATAAGCGCCTCCTGTCGTCGGTGTCGACATAAAGACGGCGAGGTTTGCAGATTTCGGCAAAACTTCAAAAAGTATTTTAGATTTTCTTCAAGGCCAGCACAGCGTTCAGCCCGCCAAAAGCAAACGCATTCGACAGCGCATATTTCACCTTTGCTTCGCGCGCCTCGTTCGGCACGACATCCAATGCACACTCCGGATCAGGTTCCTGATATCCGATTGTCGGTGCGACAATTCCGTCTTTCAACGCCATGACCACGGCCAATAACTCGACCGCGCCGGTACCGCCGATCAGATGCCCATGCATAGATTTCGTCGATGAAATCATAACCTTGTCCGCATGGCGTCCAAACACATTGGCAACGGCCGCACATTCGGTCTTGTCGTTCGCCGCCGTTCCGGTGCCATGTGCATTGATGTATTCAACTTCGCTCGCATCAATCCTCGCGTCGCGCAGTGCCCCGGCTATGGCGCGAGACGCCCCCTGTTGCGATGGCATAACAATATCCGAAGCATCCGCGGTCATCGAGAATCCGACAATTTCGCAAAGAATATTCGCGCCGCGCGCTTTGGCATGCTCGTATTCCTCGAACACGAAAACGCCCGCGCCCTCGCCTTGCACCATTCCATTTCGGTTGGCCGAAAAAGGCCGGCAGGCATCGCGTGACATCACACGCAAGCCCTCCCATGCCTTCACACCGCCAAAGCATAGCATAGATTCCGAACCACCCGTGATCATCGCGCGCGCAGCACCATTGCGCACCAGCCAAAACGCCTGACCCATCGCATGGTTCGACGAGGCACAAGCCGTCGCAACCGTAAACGACGGCCCCTTCAGGTTCCAGGTCATCGACACATGGCTGGCTGCGGCATTGTTCATCAACTTTGGCACAATGAACGGATGAACGCGATTTTTGCCCTCTTCATAGACCGCCCGGTAGTTTTCGTCCTGAGTGGTCAGGCCGCCGCCACTGGTGCCCAAAACCACACCTGCTTCAGCCGAAAGATCATCCGCAAACTCCAGCCCCGACTGCTCAATCGCCTCTTTCGCGGCAATCATTGTGAACTGCGTGAACCGATCGTAAAGCGCCTGTTGTTGCCGATTGAACCGATCATCAGCGGCATAGTCCTTTACCTGCCCACCGATCTTGATCGAAAGCCGGTCAACATCACGAATATCCAAAGGCCCTATCCCGCACCGACCCTCGCGCATGGCTTCAAAGGTGGCGGCAACTGAATGGCCAAGCGGGTTGATCGTCCCCGCTCCGGTGATAACCACGCGGCGCATTCAGTCCTTCTGCTCGGCAATAAGCGCTTCAACGGCCGCAACAATCGTGGCCACAGAAGAAATATCAAACTCGGACTTGTCAGGCTCGTTTGCATTGAACGGTACAGTAATGTCGAATTCTTCCTCGATTGCGAAGATCGCTTCGACCAAAGCCATGCTATCGATGCTCAAATCCTCGAGCGTTTGATCCAACGATACATCCGACGGCGCAAGCAACGCTTGTTCAGCGACAATACGAACCACCCGGTCTTTGACACTCTCAATCATTGATTTCCTGCCCTTCGAGACGTGTCGGTTATTTAGTCATCCTTGTCATCGCTTAAAACAGCTTTCTTTAGCGCCTTTACGTCATCTATCAGGCGCGGCAATCGTCGCCAGTTCCGTCCGGCCTCAAGATACTGTTCCATCTTCATCGCCGGATAACCAAGAATGACGCGGCCAGCCGGGACTTTCGACATTATTTTCGTCGCCCCGCCAGCCACCACATCGTCACCTACAAAGATGTTGTCTGACACACCAACCTGCCCACCAAGCACGACGCGATTGCCGATCTTCGTCGACCCGGCAATACCCACCTGGCCACACAACAGCGTGTCATTACCAACCGTTACATTATGCCCCAGATGCACAAGATTATCGAGCTTTGTGCGATCCCCGATGGTTGTCGCGCGGATCGTGCCCCTATCAATTGTGGAATTCGCACCAATCTCGACATCGTCGCCGATATGCACCGTGCCAATCGAGTGAATGCGCGTCCAGCTTTGGTTAACGGCTTCGGTTTTTGCGCCAAGCGAGGCCCGCGCTTCCTCGACCCGGCTTTTTTCTGGAGTGACAAAACTGAACCCGTCCGCGCCGATAACTACGCCCGGCTGGCAAATAAACCGATCGCCGATCGTGACCCGTGCGCCAATCCGTGCGCCGGAATGGATCACGGCATCCGACCCTATTTCGGTGTCTTCTGCAATTGACACATGCGAGGCAATGCGCGCGCTAGCACCGATTTTCACGCGGGGCCCGACAACAACCAACGGACCCACCGCAGCGCTCGCGCCAATAACAGCCGTCGCGTGTACAACCGCCGACGGGTGGATGCCCAATGCAATTTCTGGCCCGCGATCAAGCAATGCCGTCAGCCCGGACATCGCATACCGCGGCCGCGGCACTACGATTGCAGCCTCAAGTCCAAGCGCACGCCAATCTGCCCCATCCCAAAGGATTGCAGCCCGCGCGGCACCCTCAGAAAGCCCTTCAGCGTATTTTGGGTCCATCGCTAAAGCGAGGTCATTCGCACGCGCCGAAGCAGGCTCCGAAGCGCCAGTGATCACTATATCACCATCGCCAAAGGCCTCCGCCCCAAGCGCGGTTGCGACTTCAAAAACAGTAAAGCTCATGCGCCGCCCCTTTCAGGGCGTAGAATTAGCCGCGAACCGAACTTAACACCACCCCGGCATTGCTCAATGCACGCCAGATCTTGAGGTCCCGTCCATAGACATCGCCGCGAAACTGAATGTTGCCTTTGGCCTGGGTAAAGGCTGTTCGATACACCAGATGCACAGGTACTGGCTCTTTCAGTGTCACAAAGCTTTCCGTGCGCGTAGCAAGGGTTGCTTTGAAAAAGCCTTGGGGATCGCGCTCCTGCTTTGCCAAAAGCTGATAGGCAAAATCGAACGGATCGTTCAGACGCACACATCCATGACTAAAAGCCCGCTTTTCCCGGCCAAACAGTTGTTTTGCCGGCGTGTCATGTAAGTAGATGTTGTAGCGATTAGGGAACATAAACTTCACAAGCCCAAGCGCATTGCCCTGGCTTGGTGGCTCTTTAAGATCGTAGGGGAAATTCGTCTCATCGTACTCCGCGAAATCCATCTCCGCGCGCGACACAATCTGCCCTCGAACATCGATGATATTCAAGTTTGAAACAGCGAACGGATCTTCCTTCAAAAGCGGAAGATACTCCTTTGTCGCAATCGAACGTGGCACATTCCAGGTCGGATTAATAACCATATGATCCATCACGTCCGAGAATTCCGGCGTGCGCCGCTCGGCGATATTTGCCCCAACCACCGAGCGTGTCTGGAACGTGATCTTGCCGTTGTCGACGATGCGCGCGTGAAAGTCTGTAAGGTTTACCCAGATATGCCGCTTGCCAAGCGGCATATTGATCCATCGCTCACGCTCCATAGCAACAACTATCTGGCTCAGGCGCGTGGAGGCTGTGGTGTTGATCGCCTCCATTGTGTTCGCCCCGGCAACACCATCGTTGAGCAACCCGTGGTCAGATTGGAAGGCTTTCACCGCCGCAACCATCGCATTGTCATAGGAATTCGTGGGAGTACGTGACAAATACCCCATCGCGATCAGACGATTGCGCAATTGCAAAACGGAATTGTTAGACGCACCCGGCTTCAACGATTTCGCCGCAACCTTGTCACCCCAACCACCGCGACCGATGAGCTTTTCAAAGCGCATCTTCTCTTTCATCAATCGCGCGTATTCCGGGCTTTTTGGCGGTAGCGCTTTTAAAAAACCCTTCGCGGATGACTTGTGAAACGCCGCCAAAGTCGCCTTTCGCGGACGCATTGGAACTTCACGGACAAGACCCTCGTCCACCCGAGCGGGAGTCAGAATGCCAGTTTGCACATCACGCGCATAGTCAAGGAACACGCGGCTCAACTCGACCTCAAGTGCGCCACGCTGGCGATCGGTTCGCGCCGCGCGCATGGCGGTTGAGATTTCGTCGGGTCGGTACAGATCAAGTGGCAGCCCGTGCGCCGAAGCGTTTCCAAGGGCGGCCAGAAAGGCTTCGCGACGTTTTTTGTCGCCGCGTGCAGCACTTGTCCAAATCGGTTTGTAGCCGATTTCTTTGTAGAACGCCGCGATGTCGCGATCCTGCGCAGCAGCCTCGGCAACGGCCTGCTTAAAAGCAAGGCTCTGCGCACTTGCCGGATGTGCCACAATAAGTGGCGCCATCAAGAAACCTAAAAATACGCAAATCGAAAGTCTTCTAATAGTCGTCATGGCAGCATTCAATCTTTACAGTGTTGTTACCCGATCCCCTTGCCTGTCTCGGCAAATGCTGTGTCGTTGTCCATTCACAATGCTGTAGATCTGGTAAATTTGGGGTTTTTGACTCGATCAAAGAGGCAAATGGGTCACTCCGAACAGATCGATTTTTAAGCAGAATTCCGCCGATTTTTACGAATTGTTTCACTTTGCAATGTATGACTGTTTCCTCAACGAAGCGATCGTGGCATAGAAAAGTTGCCTGGGGATGGGCACCTGCCGTCGGTTTGACCGATGGGACCAAAGACGGGACGCAGTAGGCAACGATGACAAAGACACACTCGATGGGAATATCCAGACGCGGCCTTCTAGGCGCGTTCGCCGCAACAGCCGTAACAGCAGCACCCACCTTCGCCAACGCGTTTTCTTTTTTGCGTGGAGCCGGTGATATCCGCCGCATTCGACTTCATTCGGGCCGCACCGGCGAAAGTATCGACACGATCTACTGGATCGAAGGCGATTATATCCCTGAAGCATTGGCCGAGGTGAACCATTTCATGCGCGACTGGCGCACTGATGGCATCAAGAAGATCGACAGACGTGCAGTCGACATCATTGCAGCCTCTCACAATATGCTCGAGGCCGACTCGCCGTTCCTTATGCTCTCCGGTTACCGCTCTCCGAAAACCAACGCGATGTTGCGTTCGCGCTCAAGCGCGGTCGCACGCAACTCTCTGCACATGCAGGGACAAGCCGCCGACCTGCGCCTTAACGGTCGCTCGGTTGCACAAATCTCGCGCGCCGCAATTTCTTGTTCGGCGGGCGGCGTTGGTAAATACTCACGCTCAAACTTTGTACATATGGACTGTGGTCCAGTTCGGATCTGGGGCCGCTAAGAAGCCCAAATTTCTAACTGAACTGGTCCGCTTTGTCGGGCCTTTTTCTTTGGTGTGCACCAAAATTTGGCTCACAGCAGTTCACAAAGATTGAACGCTTCTAAATGCTATGGTTACGGTAGACGAAACCGCTTCGGAGCCAGATACCATGCCGTCTGCAGACGCCAAGACCAAGAACGGCTACCCAAAAATTCCACGACAAAACAGTTACGATGTCGTCATCATCGGCGGTGCGATCATGGGATCATCCACCGCATGGTGGCTAACCGAAAGCCCCGATTTCAACGGCTCGATCCTTGTGGTGGAACGCGATCCTACAATCGAAAAAGCCTCGACGGCTCACACTAATTCTTGTATCCGGCAGCAGTTTTCCACAGAACTGAACGTGCGCATCTCGCAATTTGGCGCTGACTTCATCAACAACGTCCGTGACCGTATGGGTGGTGATGAGCGTGTACCTAACCTCAAAATTCAGTCGTTCGGCTACCTCTATCTTGCAGACACAGATGGTTTTGCCGACACCCTTCGCACAAGCCAAAAAGTGCAACTCGCCTGCGGAGCCGCCACCGAACTCCTCACCGCAGAGGCGATCAAATTGCGTTATCCGTTCTACAACGTCGATGACATCATCCTCGGTTCAATCAATCGTGTGAACGAAGGCTACTGGGACGGTGCGACCGTTTTCTCCTGGTGGAGACGCCAGGCCATCGAGCGCGGCGTTGACTATATCGGCAACGAAGTCGTCGCGATCACCAAGAACCCGAACGGAACCCGCGTCGACGGCGTAACACTCGCATCCGGCGAGACAATCTCCTGCGGCCAGCTCGTAAATGCTTCGGGCCCCCGCGCCGCGCGCACGGCCGCCATGATAGGCGTCGACCTACCGATTGAACCTCGCAAACGGTATTCGTGGGTCTTCAAGGCCGAACACCCTATAGATCAGGACCTACCGCTTACCATCGACCCCTCCGGCGTCCATGTGCGTGAAAACGGAGGCGGCACCTACCAATGCGGTGGCCACACTGCCATCGACCCGGCGGTCGACGTCGACGACTTCGAGATGGATCACGCGATCTGGCAGGATCACATCTGGCCCACCATAGCCACGCGCATCCCACAGTTCGAGGCCGTCAAAGTCATCTCCGAATGGACTGGGCATTATTCGATGAACGTCTTTGATCATAACGCAATCATCGGTCCGCACCCCGAGATCGGGAATTTCGTATTCCTGAACGGATTTTCCGGCCACGGCTTGCAGCAATCGCCCGCGATGGGACGTGGAACGGCCGAATGGCTCACCTACGGCGCCTACCAGAACCTTGACCTCAGCCCGTTTCACTTCGAGCGGATTGTAAACAATGCACCCTACCTAGAACGTGCGATCATTTAGTCTTTGTGCGGGTACGATACTGGACC
>NZ_CALJXO010000383.1:0-13655 GCF_937988555.1 uncultured Boseongicola sp.
TCCAACTCCCAAGCGATTGAGCCATTTGTCGTGACCTGCCCCCCGATGCTCCCTCATAGATAACGAGAGTTTGCGGCCTGCAAAGCCAACCGATCCTACAGTAAAGCTGCCGGGCAATGGTCCGCCTGGATTACGGAACACCACATCTCGCAATGCCAGTGCGGCACTGGACGACTTTGCCACACTATCAGGGCCTTGGCTCGGCGCAGACGTGACCCAACGCGGCAACAGATGTAGGGCTTGGATATCGCCTAGGTTAGGATTGGCAGTCGCTTTCATCGGAACAGGCCCATCGCGCACGGCGCTTTAGGTGATGAGATACCGCAATAACCGCCGCGGCTTGCACGATCATTTTACGTCCAATAAGTTTGCATTATCGGACATAAATATGATACCCAACAGATATGCCAGAAAACAACGATAAATCGACCGCAAACCCAACGCAACGCCCCAACACTGACAAGATCGACGAGAGACAGGAAGCGCAAAACGACGCTATCGCCCTGCCCTCTCATGTCGCCGGATCAGGGACGCTTGATCGGCTGGTCGACACCGCACGCGCCTATGCCGCCCAGGCAACGGCAGAGAACACCAACAAAGCCTACAAGAAGGACTGGGAGCATTTTACCCGGTGGTGCCGCAGGCGCGGCGCAGATCCGCTTCGTGGCAACGCCCCTGATCCTCAATTGATTGGCCTGTATATTGCCGACTGTGCCGCCCCTCAGGATGGGGCCCCTGCCCTCTCAGCGGGCCGTACGCGGCCGCAGGCGGCGGTGCGGCCTCTTGCGGTCTCAACCATTGAACGCCGCTTGTCAGGCCTTGTTTGGCACTACCAGCAGCGTGGCTTCACGCTTGATCGGAAAGATCGCCACATTGCCACCGTGCTGGCAGGCATCCGGCGCAAGCACGCGCGGCCTCCGGTGCAAAAGGAAGCAGTATTGGCCGAAGACATCCGCGCCATGGTGGCCACCCTGCCCTTTGATCTGCGCGGGCTCAGGGACCGCGCTATTCTGCTGATCGGCTATGCGGGCGGTCTCAGACGCTCCGAAATTGTTTGCCTTGATCACAGCCGCGACGACCTCGGGAGCACCGACAGCGCCACCGACAGCCGCGGTTGGGTCGAAATCGAAGACGAAGGGGCCATTCTGGTCCTGCGCGGTAAAACCGGATGGCGGGAAGTTGAGATTGGCCGAGGGTCTGCTGAGCAAACCTGTCCAGTGCACGCGCTGGAGCAATGGCTTCATTTCGCCAAAATCGACTTTGGACCGCTGTTTCGACGCACGGCACGCGACAACAAGCGTGTTCTTGAGGACCGCCTTTCCAGCAAACACGTCGCAAGGCTGATCAAACAAACTGTGCTGGACGCTGGCATTCGGAGCGATCTGCCCGAGAAAGAGCGCCTCGCTTTGTTTTCTGGGCACAGCTTGCGGGCTGGTCTCGCGTCCAGCGCTGAGGTTGACGAACGCTATATACAGAGACACTTGGGCCATGCTTCGGCGGAAATGACCCGCAGGTATCAGCGTCGCCGCGATAGGTTCCGCGTTAATCTGACCAAGGCCGCCGGGCTGTAGGGCGGCAGTTGTTCGCAGGCAAGAACCAGCATCGCTGCGCCTCTATTCTGTGAAATATCCACAGGAATACAGGTCAGCATGCTGGTTACTACACTAAAAATTGCACGTAGCCCTATGAAAGACCCGCCAGGACACCCTTAACTCTTGGAAGACGGTCCAGCGTTGCATCCAAACGCTCCTGCCACCCAGGCCCCGCCTCACGAGCGTCTACATAGGCTTCCAAAAGCTCATCCGGTCGATCTTCCGCCAACACCTCGATCAAAAATGCCGCCTGCAGCCGATCTTTCTCGGCTTTCAGGCTGTCAGCCCCGTCCTGCCGGCGGTCTGCAATGATCAGCTTGTGAATTGCAAACCGCTCCGGCCGCGGGACCTGCACCAGAACACCACCGCGGTAAACCGCAACGGCCCTGATAGGGTCGGCAATCAGATAGTTCAGGTGATGCAGTGACTGCGCGTTCACGCCAAGCCCTGCCAAAGGGCGGATACCCTCTACTTCCTCGAAGGACGGTGTCAGAAATTCGACCATCAGATCATTTCGGGTTTGGCGCCAGCGCCAAACCCCATTGTCGTCACTACTTGGAACCGGCGCAAAAGAAAAATCACCCAGCACCTCCAGCAATGGCGGTGCGCCGACATCTTCCAAGGCCAGCGACAGGTGCTCGAAACTTGCAATGTCGATGTCACCGGTTTGAGCCATATCGTCGATGCTATACCGAACGCCCAAAACGCCTTCATAGAGCCTAAATGCGTGCGTTTCCACGACTGTGCCGCCGAGGCGAAACACGCCGGCCCCGGCCAAAGCTGACATCAGGCTGCCGGTCGCGGCATCTACACCCTGAAACCCCTCGGCCCGTAATATGCGTATTAGTCGCGTCCGATGCTTATTGCGGTCTTTAACACCTTGGCGGAGAGCTTTGAGGTCATCGAGACGCCCGCTAAGCTCAGGGCTTTCCTCGCCAATATAGTTTTTACGCACGTCCGAGCCAATACGATAGCTGTCGTACCAATAGATCTTTCCATTTCGGTCGACTCGTGTGGGTGTTCCACGGATACTTGATGACGCTTCGTCCAAGAGTGAGCGGCGCAAATCGTGATAAGTTGAATGCGCTGTTACCGAATGCCTATCAATCATTGCCACACCTCGTGTTCAACAAAACTTATTACCGTTGAGCATAGCGCCATGTTCAACAATAAACAGATTAGTTGAAGATTCCAAATAATGCGGGCTGTAATACGCTTCCGTTTTCATTGCGGCGACCCCAAAAAACTGCACCTTGGATGCAGGTCTCCTGCCCCACGTTCTGGACTATATCCCGCGACTACCCGCCCGACTCCACTATTTTTTCACTGCTGAAGCTCTGCTATCACAAGAAGAACGCCCGCTTACAAAATGCAGGCTCGCAGTCCTTCTGGTCAAATTCGACTGGTTTAGGCTCGAAAATCAGTTTTCAAACAGGTAGCGCAAATTTTCCATCGCCTTCTCAATCAGGACCTGATCCACCTCCGACCCCGATATCCGGATTAGGTGGCCGCGGCGGTCATGTGAGCGTTGAATGCTGATGCCGTTCGAAAGATGCAATGTGTCCTGCTCCTGCCATCCTGACAGAGGAGAGTTTATCTTTGGGCGCCCTCCTTTGGTTCCAGGGCCAGCATCTTTCTCAAACTCATCAATAACCTGCTCTAATACCGACCATTCAAGCTCCGCACTGGTTCCCTGCCCGCCTGCAAGAACGTCCCGCAATCGCGATTCAGCACCGTTGCGCAGCGCTGTGGCCAACCGCAAACCGTCTTTTTCCTTCAGGCTATCTGGGAATTGCAACATGTCACCGAGCTCTTCAAAGATCAGTGAGAAAGATCTGATCTTGGACCGCTTCGCCTTTGATGCGGTGCTGAACATATTTGCTACCGCGTCCTCTGCACTATGGAAAACCCCTTGCTGGGCCGCGATCACCGCTATGCGCCCACGTTCAAAATGGGAAAGGCTAGAACGGACCTCATTCTCCTCGACCATCGCAGCAAACGCTCCGCCAAGATCGTCGGGATTGCGAACCAGCGCCTTGATCGTCAGGTATTTTTCGTGATTTGTGAGTGCGAGTAGGTCTCGGACAGCACGCAGGCGGCGGTAGCCCGATAGCAGACCAAATGGTCGGGGACTGATACTGTCTGGTTCGCGAGCAAAGACCTCAATCGGAAGACGCAGACCATGGGCCGCGATCGATAGCTTCAGCTCCTCCATTTCCCCCTGATCCAAAACCATTCTGTCACGCACCATGGCATCATCCATAATGCTATCGAGTGTCAGCTCTTGAATGATCCGACCTTGTTCGGTCGCGCTGCGATGTGCCTCTGCATCTGACTTTTCACGGGCCTGTTCGGCACGCTCTTCGGGAGAGGATATTTCACGCGCCATCGCGACCTCTGCCGACACCTTCGAAATTGGGGCCATCGCCCCAGATGGGCGGCTTGGGGTTTCGCGGCGAAACTCTTCCTCGAACCGAGTCAGATCATCGGCACTTGGTGTCGAGACTTTTCTACGCTTGGCCATTCGACCCCTCCGCCTTTAGTTCTTGTTGATCACGCCACCATGCGCCGAGTATTATCTCTTTCACTTCAGCCCAGGTTCGATCAAACGTTTCGCGGCCTCGGACATAGGTTTCCCGGTTGAATTCCCGGTAATCCGCTTCGTAAATACCGTTTACCTGCTCACCCGCCTGTCCAACCATCGCCGTCAAATCCTGACGGAAAGTCGTCATGAGGTCACCAAAATAAGCTTGGATGACATTCGCCATGTCCGTCTGTTGCGCCGCATCAAATCGGGTGATTAGCGTTCGGACAGCGTCCCATTCAAATCGAATGTCTTCGAGCCCGTGCTTGCGCCGCTGTGAGTTTTCACCATCCTCAATGCTGGCAAAAGTCGAATAGAGCATATCAAAAAAACGACCTGTGGAATCAAATTCAAGGAACGACGCGCCAAGCGGAACGAGAAGTATATCAGCCGCGGAGAGCGCGTTGATCGTCAGGTAGCCGAGGGCAGGGGGGGTATCGAGCAAAATGATGTCATAGTCCTGCAAAATACCACTGTCGGTTAGACCATTCAGCAACCCATCCCATAGCGCCCAAGAGCCTGATTGCATGCGCCAAACTGGTACCTGAAACTCTGCCCAATAAAGGTTAAGCTGCGCTCCAATCAGGTCAATGTTGGGCCAGTGGGTATTCTGAATAAGGTTTCGCGGCGAAACCTCGGCGGCTTCTGTCAGGGTTTCGTCAAGCTGAATTTCTGGCTCACCACGCGCTGCACGCACCTTATTCTCGCCCTTTAGGTGGAGCGCAAAATCCCGGGCCAGAATCGGAAACGCTGTTTGCCATTCATCTTCAACCTGCCCCCCCATAATGCTCGTCATCGAGCCCTGACTGTCCAGATCGATCACCAACACCTTGTATCCATCCAAAGCAGCACTCATGGCCAGGTGCGCACAGGTAGACGTTTTGCCCACACCACCCTTGAAGTTGGCCACCGCCACAACCTTGGCATCAGCACCTTCAGGCCGGTAGGGGCGGTATTCCCGGTTGGCCGCTCCCTCGGTCGCAAAATGATCGCGCAAAGCGATGACCTCTGACAGAGAGAACCATTTCGAATTCCCTTCGCCTGCGCCTTGTGGAAGATCAGAGTGGGCTTTGAGGACCCTGCGAAAATGTGCTGGAGCCACGGGGATCAAGTAGCGACAGATTTCCCATGTCGAAAACTTCCGAAGTCGCTTGAACCCATCAGGGGCATGACCGCCCCTTTTCAGCTCATCACGCCCCTTGGCCGCAAATGTTGCCGCTCGCGCGAATCGCGCCGTGTCGCTAGGAAGAGATAGCTTCGCGGCAGCAGCGGCTGGATCAATACCAAAATAGGGTGGTACATCCGGTTTAAACGAAGATGTCATGCGTTCTCGCCAATGTTAGGACATTTACCAAGTTCTTAGTAAACTATCGCACATCAAATCGAAATTGGAAATCTATAGCCCGCGAAATCCTAAATATCAGAAAAAAACACATGATCATCTGTTTAATTTATTTGGATACTTTAAGGACTTTATGTGCTGGTTACCGTTACTTATCAATCTATTAGACCATCTTTGGTGCCCAGTTACAGGGCGTAGGGGACCCTGTTACAGGACAAAGAGCGCCCAAAGCCGGGCCATAGGGGACTGATTCGCAGGATATATAGTCTAATGCCCCTATTAGGCACTATAAAGGCTGATTGCCGGAAAGTTCCCGGCGCAGTTGTCCCGTATACGGATACCTAAGGGCACCCTGTAAACACCAAAGGAACCCGTCTACGGGCCTCCTGAATGCCAGATAATAGGTATCCACCGAAAGATTGAAAGAGGGTTCCTTCGCGGGTATAGTGAAGCAAGGATTCCAAAGAGAATCGGCTGAACAGGTGCAGCAATGGAAATTGATATCCCAAAGGGAAAGCTGACGGGCGCGCTGCGGCGTGGGGCTGTTAAGAAACACGTGGCTGCAATTCATGTGTCGGGTAAACTGTCATTGCTGCAACGAAAGCTATCCAATGTGTTGTTGCTAAATGCGTATGACATGCTGACCCGGCAGCAGCGCTTTCAAATCGACGCACGCACGCTGTGCTTGATGGTGGGGTATAATTCAAATGATTTTGATACGCTGAAGCAGTCGTTGCGCGGGTTGGCAGAAACCGTCGCAGAATGGGACATGCTGGATGAAGCCGGACGTCAGGAATGGGGCGTTTCGAGCCTGTTGAGTTATGCCAAGTTGAAGGGCGGTGTCTGTGAGTATGCGTATTCACCGGCACTCGCGGAAAAGCTGAACGATCCAAAGGTGTTCGCGCTGATCAATCTCAATATACAGAGACGGTTTACCAGCGGCCATGCCCTTGCACTATATGAAAACTGTTATCGTTTCCATCGGACGGGAAGTACCGGCTGGTGGTCACTAGAGACGTTTCGCCGCCTGATGGGGGTTGAGGGCAGCAGCTATTATGAAAGCTACAAACATCTGAACGCCAAGATCATCAAGCCAGCAACGGCAGAAGTGAACCGCACGAGTAATATCGTCATCGCGCCAGAGGTCCGAAAGCGGGGCAGGGCGGTGACTGACATTCGATTTGTCATAAAATCAAACCCTCAGCTGGCAATTCTAGATTTGGATGACGGCGAGGGTCTTCGCAAGGCGCCCGTTTATGACCGTTTGCGCGCTATGGGCGTTTCGGACCGGCTGGCGCGGCAGTGGCTGGAAGAACATGGTGAAGATGTTGTTACAGGTAAGCTGGACTTTGTAGCAGGGCAGGGGGGTGTCAAAAGCCCGGTGCGCTACATGGCGGCGGCGCTACGTGATGACTTCGGTTCATCGCCAAAGCCAAATGGCAAAGCGGAGGGAGAGGAAACGCCGCTGAGCGAGCGAGCGGCTCGCTTGAAGCGGGTGCGAGATCTGGCGCTGGCCCGGACGCCAACGCAACGTGATGCGGATAGACAGTTATTTGCATCAACAATACAACGTCCCGCCGCCCGCGATGATTTTGAGCGCCACGGCTGGATGTCTGCACTGAATGCAAAGGAAATATCCGCGTTCTGGGCGGACCTGTTTCCTGATGAATTTGTCGGGCTTTGACAGGCAAATTCGTCGGCTCTGGCCCTAACTTTTGGCCAGCGTGGGTGTCGCCATCACCCGGGTGCCGAAATCGCAGCACAGATTGATTTTGATGCGCATATGTTGTGCGCATATGATCCATCTGTAGTCTCTCGTTCGAAGGAGATCAGTCCATGAATTCTCAGTCGCGCAAGCCCACGAACCTGTCGCTTGACACAGCCTTGCTCACAGAAGCCAAGGCGTTGAAAGTTAACCTATCGCGTGCGGCAGAGGAGGGGGTTCGCACTGCCGTGGCAACCGCCGGAGCCGCGCAGTGGCAAGCTGCAAATGCGGCGGCACTCAAGAGCCCCAATTCTTACGTTGAAAGGCATGGACTGCCGCTTGACAGGTTCCGCCCGTTCTGATGGCGAAGTACGATGTGTTTCGCAATCCATCTGGCGATAGCTTCCTTTTAGATGTGCAGACCGATCTTTCGAGCGACCTGAACACACGGATTGTTGTGCCGCTCTTACCAAAAGCCAATTCACCTATGCGCGCTGCCAGCTCAATCCGACCTTTGAAATAGACGGTGAACCCGTCGTAAGGCTCCCGCAGGGCTTTTGATTGAGTTCGCCCTGGCAAACCACGGTTTCTGGTTGCCATGCGTAACTTAGACAACCTGTTTGCCTGCAAGCCCAACGAAAGACTGCACTACATGTGGTGATTGTTTAGCAAACACTACACAATACTTGATTTTGTTCTCTTTATGTTCTATATTATCTTTTACAAGAACTGAGGAGCGAGACAATGCAGCAATCACACTTTGAGACAGCCTCTTTTGTTGCAGGCAGCAATGATTATCACGTTCTGCCCGCGACTGAGAAACAGATCTTGTTCGCGCAACAGATAGCAAAACGCTCAAACATTGACCTGCCTGATGAGGCCTTGGTTGACCGCCACCAAATTTCTCGCTGGATTGACGCACACAAGACAGCTGTTCCTGTATCACGGTTCTCGGATTACCCGTCATCAAAGCAGGTTGCGTTCGCGGAACGGATCGCTCGTATCAAGCGACGCGATGTGCCGCAGGAGTGCTTTCGGGACCGAACGATGATGTCCTCATGGATAGACAGTAATCGTTGATGGCTTGCCTGGTCCGTTGTAATTTGATGATATTGTAAAACACCGATAATGCAATTTTATTGGACATAAAAAAATCATTCAAGCCGGGGCGGTTATTGCGGTATTTACTGGTCTAAAGCGCCGTAAACGATTAGCCTGTCGTTATGAAAGCGACTGCCAATCCTAACCTAGGCGATATCCAAGCCCTACATCTGTTGCCGCGTTGGGTCACTTCAGCGCCGAGGCAAAACACTGATAGTGCAACATTTTCATCCGGCGCAGCGCTGGCTTTACTAGATGTTGTGGTGCGAGATCCAAGCGGTATATTGCCCGCGGCGTTGCTGCGCGATCGTTTAGCTTTGGAGGCGGCTGCGGCCTGCCTGAAACTTGAAGGGCGCTTTGAGTCTACGTCCGATATCCGAGATGCGGTCTGTTTGGTGCGGGCAGGGGATGCCTTGGGCCCAGCGGGTGAGATGTTTGTGAGGTGGCGCAAAATTGCTCGGGTCAATCTTAGCGTATTCTCTTGGCTGGCGCAGGTGAGGAAGCTTTTGCCCGATCGGGTGGCGGAAGACTTTTCGGAGCTTGGCGTGTTTGACGGATCGCCCGTCGCCCAGGCGGCAGGGGTGTTAGCTGATGCGCTGCAACGGTTTCCTCGCGAGGAGGCAGCGGCGCTGATGCTGGCCGATGTCGCCCTAGCCCGTGCGGTTGGATGGGAGCGGTCTGTGCCGATACTTGCCGCGCATCTGAATCGCGCGGATGTCCGGGCCATTGCCGACGGTGCGAGCGATGCGCGATTACGCGTTGATCAAGCGATGATTGACGCCTGTGATGCGGCCATTCGCAACGCGGCCGATCTGTCTCGCCGCGCTGCCAGGCTGAACGCGATTGCGCCCAAGCTACGGACGAAGGGGGCTGGAGACGCTCTGGTGCTGTTTCTCGGTCATGACGCGGTGTCGCCATCGGGAATGCTCAGTCCGATGATCCAAGGCACCACCTTTGCAATGACGGGCCGCGCGGCACGGCGGCTGTGTGATCGATTGGTTGATCTTGGAGTGGTGCGTGAACTGACCGGGCGGTCGACGTTCCGGCTGTATGGGGTGTGAAGGTGGCCGGGGACGCATTTGACCGAGAGCTGGAGGACCTGCCGCCTGATCTTCGTTGGCGGACCTGGATGGGCCGGATAGAGGCGGTGATCTTTGCCAGTGCGGCGACCGTGCCGCGTGATGACCTGGCGCGGGTTGTGGGGCAGGGGGCGTCGGTCGATTTGTTGATTGAGGACATCCAGGCGGAATTGACGGGTCGCCCCTATGAATTGGTCGCCGTTGCCGATGGTTGGTTGATGCGGACGCGGGTGCCATTTGCCGATGCGATCCGGACGGCGGCGGATGTGAATGAACAGTTGATGGATTTGAACGAGTTTGAAGTCGCGGTGTTGGCGGCTATCGCTTACCACCAGCCGCTGACCCGTGACGGACTGAAGGATATCTTCGGCAAGGACATCAGCCGCGATCTGATTGGGCGATTGCGGACGCAAGAGTTGATCGCAACGGGTCCGCGTAGTCCGCGGGCGGGGGCGCCCTATACCTATTTGACTACGCAGAAGTTCCTTGTGACGTTCGGGATGGAAAGCTTGCGGGATTTGCCAGATCGGGAAGGGTTGGTGGATGCGGGTCTGGCGGAATGACCATCTGGTGAGCGAAAGGGGAGCGTATCCAGAACGGACAACGACATTGTGATGTTTGCGAGATTTTGTCCGCTCCGGTACTTTGTTAGAGATTGATCGTTTTGTGACCTATCTGATCTAAAGTGTTAAGAAAAACGAAAATGGTTACACATCGGGATGATCATGTTGACGCCCGCCTACGATGTCCATCTGGACGAGGAATTTAACAGTCTTATCTGGGTGCTTGTAGCTCAGGTATTATCGGAACTGGGATGCTGTCCTTTGCTCGCGGCGTCATAATACCCTAAAGATTACACAACTTGAAAACCTAAATATATTACAGCATCAAACCCTAACGGTTGAATGGGCAAGAGGTTGTAACATGGCTATGGCAGCAGAAAAGTTGGCGTAATCTCTAGAGCTCTTGCGTGTTCTAAAACGAAGGGTGTCACAGCGGTTCGATCAAGTGACTTAACTCGGACCCATCGGGAACGATTCCTAATATCTGGATTTATCAAAGTAGTAATAAAGGGTTGGTACATCACGTCACAACCCGACGAGATCGCCGGCGAAGGCACGGCCTGGTACGCGTCGTTTTGGGGGTTTTGTGCGCAGTACCTTTCTGCCCGATTTGGCGAGGACTGGTCCTTGTCTCCTGAGCAATCCCTACAGTTGCACGCAGGCGATACGACAGTTCCGGTACAGCTGCTCGTCCGAGCGCTGAAGGCAGGAAACATGAAAACTGACTTCCCACACAGGACCTCCATCTTCGAGACCCGTGCAACGTTTGCGCGGGAAGACGCGCTCATCGTTAAAGATGGTTTACGCCTGTTCTCAATGGAAGAAGCGCTAATACTTGTGCCCGAAAATTTCTTCAAAAAGAACGCTACACACGCAAGGACGATCCTGGCGATTATGCCAGATGCTTCTGCACTCCTCGCTCGGCTTCTGGAGGGCGGGCACACCAGCTCAGCTGGACGTTTGGCGGGGGCGTTTCGAGCAGTGCTGACGTCAGACACGCGTCAAATGTGCTATTGCATTAGTCAGCCGAGTCCCTCGCTTGCCACGCCCGGTGCATTGAGATACGGCGCCTTCTGCTGGATGAAGTAGGCCGCAACCGGCTGAACGACCTCTGGCTGCGTGGCTCCTACAAATAGAGGACTTAGGGGTGCGCGGGAACACACACGGAGCGATGTTTCGGCGCAATTGATTTAGCGACGTATGCTTTAAACTTGTTCTGATGAAATTTGTCGATATTGGGAACGTGCAGCCGTTCTACATCTCAGATTTTTTCGAGCGGACATTGACCCCCAAAAAGGAAATCAGACATGCAATCTCCCGTCCCAAGCTTCATCCATTCACTGCGAAGCCTTTCCACGATGTTGTCTACCGCGGAAGCCCACTGCGAAAAGCGCAAGATTGATCCGGATGCCTTTCTTACGGCGCGGCTCTTTCCTGACATGCTGAACTTCACGCGCAATGTCCTGATTGCTTGCGATACAGCAAAAGGCCTTGCTGCGCGGTTGTCGCAAACGGACAACCCAAGTTTTGAGGACAACGAAACGACTTTTGGCGAGCTTCAAGCGCGGATCACTAAAACGATTGAGTTCATGGAATCCGTGCCCGACGCGGCTTTTGATGGGGCTGAAGATCTTGAAGTGGTCATGAAATTTGGGCCAGAGGAGCACACATTCATCGGCTCCAACTACCTCAGTGGCTTTGCAACACCAAACTTCTATTTCCACATGACGACCGCCTACAACATTCTGCGTCATAACGGCGTAGAAATTGGCAAGCGGGACTTTCTTGGTGCCGCCTAACGGCAACACTGCGCGCAGCCCAGTTTTTCATTGCCGGTAAAGCACCGATGACAATTGACCCAATAAGAGCGAGTATTTCATTTAGGAAGTATCGATTTCGGGCAAAAGTCATCCGGAAATGAGCGCGCATGTTTGCATTTTACGACTTTGAAACAACAGGCACTTCGCCAGCCTTTGATCAGCCTCTGCAGTTTGCGGCGATCCTGACAGACGACGCGTTCAATCAGATTGAGCGCGTCGATATTCGATGCCGGCTTTCTCCTCACATACTGCCAGCGCCATGGGCTCTGGCTATAACGGGCGTATCGACGGAACAGCTGATTGATCCGAACCTGCCCTCCTGGTTCGATTTCTCACACCAGATAAGTGACCTGATCAGACGCTGGGCGCCGTCGACCTGGACCGGCTATAATACGCTCGCTTTTGATGAGGAGTTTCTCCGGCAGTCGTTCTACCAGAACCTACACTCTAACCTTTACCAGACCCAATTCGACGACAATGACCGCCTTGATCTCATAAAGGTGGTCTATGCAGCGCGGTATCTGGAACCAGACATCCTTGAATGGCCGCTTGACGATCTGGGCCGCGAGAGCTTCAGACTGGATCGTCTCGCCCCTGCAAACGGATTTACTCATCACGACGCCCACGATGCTCTTGGCGACGTAGAAGCGACGATCCATCTTGCGAGGCTCATTTGTGATCGAGCCCCCGCAGTCTGGGACCAGTGCCTCAGAAACCGCGACAGACATGAAGCCGGCCAGCTGCTGCAGGCCGGTCATCCCGTAAGCCTGATCGAACGGTTTGGAGCGGCGCCTCCGCGATCCTATTTTGGCGTTTACGCCGGCACCAATCCGCAGAACCGCAACTCAATGGCGTTCCTTGATCTGGATCTCTGTGATGCGTCGATTGTTGATGCTGACGATCGAGAGTTTGCAAGAGCGGTTTCCGCGTCACCCAAGCGGATCCGTACTATTGCTATCAACAAAGTCCCAAATCTTTTTCCAGTTGGGGTTCCAAGCGATGTGCATGAAGCCATTGCCCAACTGGTCGCTTCGAGGCCGGATTTTCATAAGCGCGTAGGGCAGGCTCTGGCCGACAGGTTTGCCGATCGAGAGTCGCCCGAACACGTCGAGCAGCAAATCTACGGTGGTTTCTACAGCGCCGCCGACAAACAGATTCTTGAAGACTTCAAAACATTCGACTGGAAACGGCGTTCTGAGCTTGTCGAACTGCTGGAAGATTCACGGTTGAGGCAATTGGGGATGCGCCTGATTTTCTGGCACGCGCCGCAGTTTGCTTCCAGGGCGTACCAATCGTCGGCTCAAACTGCGATCCGGGACCGTTGGCTGGCGAACGAGCCCAATAGGCCATGGACGACACAAGCAGCGGTCGACTTGCAGTTGGATGAGATTGAAGGCGCTGACACCCTGGACCGGGATCGCTTTGCAGAACTTCAGGATTTCTACAAGCGGCGGATTTCAGAAGTGAGGTAAGTCTACCTGACCTGTCTGTCGGGAGGTAAGTTGCGGGCGTGCTGTCAGTCTGGAGCTAGCTGGTCCGGGGTCAAATTTCCCTGAAAGCAGGGAAATTTACAGGGAAAACTCGAAAACATGGTGGATATCCCGGGTTTGTCTTCCCAATTTGGAAAGAAAAACAATGAGTTGCAAGTGAATTCCCTAAGCATATGAACAGGGAAATTCATTGCGCCTATTAGTGTAATGACAAGGCCGAGCCGGGAAACGATCGTGCGGTGTTGTCACATTAACCGACCTACGATTGCTGGCTTATTGATTTTGGCATATCAGCCGATGACGCAAATACCGTCCATTAGCTATAAGCGTCACCATTTTCCTCCGCAGATCGTGGCTCACGCGGCTTGGCTTTACCTGC
>NZ_CALJXO010000384.1:0-12316 GCF_937988555.1 uncultured Boseongicola sp.
TCTGGGCCGGTGATGTTCAGCCAAAAAGCCGGGTCTAACCTGCAGCCGAACCCGAAATAGCGATCAGGCCGCACGACAGATCACCGAGTACCAGCACAGCTTGTCCAAGAGCCTTGATCGGCACGCAAAACCGGTACAAACTGGAAAGAACGGCATTCTACTTGGGGAATGTTGGATAAGATTTTTGGGGGATATACAATGAATAATTCTGCTGTGATTGGAATAATCGCGCTTGCGTTGTCACTTGTCGGCCAACCTTTACTTGCTGATTCACACGCGATGTCGACGGAGGAAGTTCTCAACCACCACTTGACTGCATTTGGCACGGGGGACCTGGAGGGTATGCTATCCGATTACACGGATGAGTCCGTGCTAATACTGCCAGATGTGATGATGACCGGCCCAGATGAGATGAAGCCCGCATTCGAGGCATTCATTGCTGAGTTCTCGCAAGAAGGCACTGAATTCAATTTGACCCACACAAACGTTCACAACAATGTCGCGCATATCGTTTGGACCGCTGAAACGCCCGACAATTCTTATCAGTTCGCGACAGAT
The DNA here is from genome assembly GCF_937988555.1 of uncultured Boseongicola sp. Classification (NCBI taxonomy): domain Bacteria; kingdom Pseudomonadati; phylum Pseudomonadota; class Alphaproteobacteria; order Rhodobacterales; family Paracoccaceae; genus Boseongicola; species uncultured Boseongicola sp. The sequence continues at coordinate 559 of NZ_CALJXO010000384.1, forward strand.
ACCTTCGTGATCGAAGACGGTAAGATATTGTCTCAAACATTGACTATGGTGGTTGTACCAAAGTAGCGGCGGCTCCGTCCGCAGTCCGGACCTTCGTAAGAATCCGACTTAAGGACATGCGGCATGGTTCACAATCGTGCGATCCATCGAGGGGCGATTCCCAAAGCACATCGCGTAGGCGGTTGAGAAATGCGCCGAACTTGAAAAGCCGGTCGCCTCGGAGATGGAGGCCACACTCATCGCCGATCCCTGCACCAATCGCCGCGCAATACCGAGCCGCATCCGACGGTAGTAGTTCATCGCGCTGACGCCGAGAACCTGCGCGAAGATACGGTTCAACTGACGCTCGCTGATGCCCGCGATCAACGCAAGCTGTTGGAGCGAAAGGGGGTCGCCGATGTGGTCTTGCATCGCCGCGATGACAGGTTGGATATGCGGGGACCGGGTGGTTTCGCCAGCAAGGACGCCCGACCTTTGCGGGCTTGCCGCTGCGCGGATTTCGGTGTGCAAAAACCAGTCGCTGACAAGGCGCGCAAAGTCAGCGCCGTGACGGTCGGACAGCAGCGCGTGGATGAAATCCAAAGGCGCGGTTCCGCCACCACAAGTCACCCGGTCGCGGTCTATAATGTAAAGGCGCCGTTCGATCATCAGGTCGGGAAAGCGGCCCGCAAGCTCTGCCGCGTGTTCCCAATGGACGGTCATCCGACGCCCGTCCATCAGGCCCGCCCGCGCCAGAAGAACCGGCCCGCCCGACACACCGCCGACGCGCAATCCTGCCCGCGCGCGACGTTTCAACCATTCAAAAAGCACCTTGTCGTTTAGCGCAAAAGGATCGCCGCCAGCGATGACAAGCAAAAGATCAAGGGGCTCGGTCGAACCGATGGGGACGCAGTTCGAAATTGCCGCCTCTCCGGAACTTTTGGCGGGCGTTTTGTGGGCGAAATGCACAATGTCATAAAGCCGCTTTCCGGACAGCAGATTAGCTGCGCGCAGCGGGTCGGCGACGCTGGCATAAGACATGATCGCAAAGCCCGGCACCGGAACAATACCAATTCGGAAGGGTCGCGTGTCAGCGTCCTGATTTAATATAGAAACGGCTGGTTTTTGCATCCCAACAAACCATGCATCGCAATAGACTTACGTGTCAATTAGCGCGGCGGACAGGCGATGCGATACAACGCACTTACCATTCTGAAACAGGGCCTGACGGGCAACAAAGGCTGGGCGCCTGCCTGGCGCGAGCCTGACCCTAAGCCCGAATACGACATCATCATTGTTGGCGGTGGCGGGCATGGGTTGGCGACGGCGTACTACCTGTCGAACAAGTTCGGCATGAAGAACATCGCCGTGGTCGAGAAGGGCTGGATTGGGTCCGGAAATGTCGGGCGCAATACCACACTTATTCGCTCAAATTATCTGCTGGAAGGCAACCAGCCGTTTTACGAGCTTTCAATGCAGTTGTGGGAAGGTCTTGAGCAGGACTTCAACTATAACGCCATGGTCAGCCAGCGCGGCATCCTGAACCTGTACCACTCGGACAGCCAGCGCGACGCCTTTGCACGGCGCGGCAATGCAATGCACCTGACTGGCTCGGGTGGCGTTATGCTGAGCGAGGCAGAAATCCGCGAAAAATGCCCCTACCTTGATTTTGACAACGCGCGCTTCCCGATCAAGGGCGCACTCTGGCAGCAACGCGGCGGGACGGTGCGCCATGACGCCGTTGCCTGGGGGTTTGCGCGCGGCGCAGACATGAAAGGCGTCGATATCCTGCAAAACTGCGAAGTCACCGGCTTTCAGATCGACAATGGCGTTTGCAAAGGGGTTGAAACCTCGCGCGGCACTATTCGCGCCAAAAAGGTCGCGGTCTGTGTCGCCGGATCATCCGGCCGCGTGATGTCTATGGCCGGCATGCGTCTGCCGATTGAAAGCCACGTCCTGCAAGCCTTTGTTTCTGAGGGCCTTAAACCCACCCTGCCAGGCGTCATCACCTTCGGCGCGGGCCACTTTTACGTCAGCCAATCCGACAAGGGCGGGCTAGTCTTCGGCGGCGATATCGACGGCTACAACACCTATGCCCAACGCGGAAACCTGCCCGTGGTCGAGGACGTCTGCGAAGGCGGCATGGCATTGATGCCCATGATTGGACGCGCGCGGCTTTTGCGGATGTGGGGCGGCTTGATGGACATGTCGATGGATGGATCACCCTTCATCGACCGTACGCATATCGGCGGGCTCTATTTCAACGGCGGCTGGTGTTACGGCGGATTCAAGGCGACGCCAGCGTCCGGCTTTTGCTACGCGCATTTACTCGCCAAGGATGCGCCGCACCCGGTGGCGACCCAGCTTCGTCTTGATCGGTTCCGGCGCGGCGCACCAATCGACGAAAAGGGCGCAGGCCCCCAACCGAATTTGCACTGAGGAGGCTATTCATGATCATTAAGCACCCCCTTCTCGGCCCCCGCGATGCCGCAGAATTTGTCTATCTTGGCGACGCCAATATGATCAAGCGTCCCGAAGGCTTCGGCGAAAATGTCGAGGAGGCTATGTATGAGCATGTCTACCTGCGCGACAATCCCGCAGGCGAACATCATGAGCTTTGGTATCACGAACAGGGGGATCGCTCGTGGCTTGTGGTGACCCGCAACACGCTGACGCACGAGATCAGTTCGGTGGAATTGGCCCGCGATGTGGCCCGCCGCAAAGGACGTTCAAAATGAGCCAGTCCAATCGCATTGACGGCGGCCAGATCGACCGGTCGCGCACGCTGAAATTCCAGTTCAATGAGCGCTGGTTAACTGCCCATCCCGGCGACACGTTGGCCTCGGCCTTGCTGGCGAACGCTGTGCGCCTTGTGGGCCGGTCGTTCAAATACCACCGTCCCCGCGGGATATTCTCGGCCGGGTCAGAAGAACCGAGCGCGCTTGTACAATTGCGAAAAGGTGCGGCGTTGGAACCCAACACCCGCGCCACCACGATCGAGATGTTCGAGGGGCTTTCCGCGACCAGTCAAAACCATCGCGGGTCGCTTGAGCACGACATTCTCGCGGTCAATGATTTGTTATCGCCATTTTTAAGTGCCGGTTTTTATTACAAAACCTTCATGTGGCCAAAGGCATTCTGGGAAAAGCTTTACGAACCCATCATTCGCTCTGCTGCGGGTCTTGGGAAGCTTTCTGGCATGGAAGACCCCGACACCTATGACCACGGATACCTCCACTGCGATGTGGTGATTATCGGCGCGGGACCAGCGGGATTGGCCGCCGCATTGGCTGCCGGTCGTGCGGGACTGCGGGTTATACTGGCCGACGAAGACTTCCGCATGGGCGGACGTCTGAACGCGGAAACCTACGCGGTTGACGGCATGGACGGTGCGGATTGGGCGCTTGGCGTCATTGCTGAGTTAGCAATTATGAACAACGTCCGGCTGATGAAACGCACGACCATCTACGGCGCCTACGATCATGGCATCTTCGGCGCATTGGAGCGGATGACCGACCATCTTCCCGACAGCGGTGACAAACCCCGGCAGGTGCTTTGGCGCATCTATTCCAAGCGCGCTATTCTGGCCGCCGGCGCGACCGAGCGGTCGATGGCGTTCGGCAATAACGACCGCCCCGGCATCATGCTTGCGGGCTCTGTGCGGACTTATGTGAACCGTTTCGGCGTCGCTCCGGGCCGTAAGATCGCGGTGTTTACCAACAACGACGACGGATTGAAGACCGCGGAAGATTTGCGCGCCAAGGGCATAGACGTGACACGGATTATCGACGCGCGCGAGGGCGACGTGGTGGTTAACACCAATGGACGCAAAGGCTTGAACACCATCTTCCTGAACCGCGGTCGTCACGTCGAGGCCGACTGTCTGGCCGTCTCGGGTGGCTGGTCGCCCAACGTCCACCTCAGCAGCCATCACCGGGGCCGCCCTGAATGGCGCGATGACATCGCAGCGTTTGTGCCGGGCGGCGAATTGCCCCCCGGAATGGTCGTGGCCGGGGCTGCGGCAGGCACGATGACGCTGGCCGCCACCCTTGCCGAAGGACACGAAGTGGCCACACGCGTTGCGACCGATCTGGGAAAGTCTGGGTCGCTCGGCACCGCTCCAAGAGCCAGCGACGAGATCTTCGCAACGGCGCCAATCTGGCACGTTAAGGAAAGTAAACACCGCGCGTGGGTCGATCTGCAGAACGATGTGACCACTAAGGACATTACACAATCCTACCGAGAAGGCTTCCGTTCGGTCGAACATCTGAAGCGCTACACGACACTTGGAATGGCCACCGAACAGGGCAAAACCTCGAACATGCTGGGGCTTGCCCTGATGGCGGATGCGTCCGGCAAAACCATCCCCGAAACTGGCACGACGATCTTCCGCCCACCCTATAGTCCAGTGGCCATCGGCGCCTTCGCAGGCCGCGCGCGTGGCAAGAATTTTCGCCCCACACGTCGTACGCCAAGCCACAATTGGGCCAATGAGAACGGCGCGAGCTTTGTGGAAGCCGGCATGTGGAAGCGCGCCGAATGGTATGCGCGTCCCGGTGAAAAAAGTTGGCGCGACAGTGTTGACCGCGAGGTGAAGGCAACCCGCAACGGTGTCGGTATTTGCGATGTCACGACGCTTGGCAAGATCGACATTCAGGGCCACGATGCAGCTGAATTCATCAATAAAATCTACGCAAACGCCTTCTTGAAGTTGCCTATTGGCAAGGTCCGTTATGGGCTAATGTTGCGCGAAGACGGCACCGTTTACGATGACGGAACGACCGCGCGATTGTCCGAGACGCACTTCGTTATGACCACGACAACGGCCAACGCGGTTCTGGTGCTCCGCAACCTTGAATTTGCGCGCCAATGCCTTTGGCCTGACCTTGACGTTCATCTGATCTCAACGACCGACGCCTGGGCGCAATTCTCGGTTGCGGGACCAAAATCACGCGCGCTGATGCAAAAAGTTGTCGACGATCTGGACCTTTCAAACGAGGCATTCCCCTTCATGGCCTGCACGACATGCACCGTATTTGGTGGCACACCCGCGCGCTTGTTCAGGATCTCATTTTCCGGCGAATTGGCCTATGAAATCGCGGTCCCTGCCCGATACGGCGATGCAATGATCCGCGCTATGATGGCGGCTGGCGAAGAGCTTGATCTGACGCCCTACGGCACCGAAGCGCTTGGTGTGATGCGGATCGAAAAGGGCCATGTTGCGGGCAACGAGTTGAACGGGCAGACCGATGCGCGGATGATCGGGCTGGGAAATATGGTCTCACGCAAGAAAGATTTCATCGGCGCCGCTCTTCTCGACCGTCCCGAACAGGTGCGCGAAGATGGCCTGCAACTTGTTGGTCTTCGCCCGATTGACCGAGACGTGTTCCTGACTGCCGGGGCGCACTTTTTTGTGGAAGGCGACCCCGAAGATATGGCCCACGATCAGGGCTGGATGACCTCAGTTGCTTACTCACCAGAGCTTGGCCATTCAATTGGTTTGGGCTTCCTCAAACGCGGGCGCGACCGACATGGTGAACGACTGCGCGCCTTCAGTCCGATCCGTGGACAGGACGTCATGGTCGAGGTCTGCTCGCCGCATCACATCGACCCCGAAGGAGACCGTCAACGTGGCTGACATCCCTCTGACAGCGGCGCCCGCTTTGGGTGACGTTAACCTTACCTTCGCAAGCTGCGTTTTGACAGAACGCACTGACATTGCGTTGATTTCGGTGGCAACGCCGCATGCAGGATATGAAGCGCTTGCCGCAAAAATCAAAGATGTGTGGGGGCTTTCCATGCCGGGCGCGACCGCCTCTTTGAACGCTGGCGCGATGCGTGCCATTCCGTTGGCGGCGGACCAAATGATGCTGGCGTTCACCCCAGACGGCGGCTTGTCCGAGACCTCGGTCCAGGCGGAACTCACCGACGTCGCCTACACGACCATGCAGACCGACGCATGGGCCATCATTGAGCTGTCCGGGGCCGGAGCGACCGCCGCTTTGGAGCGCATCTGCCCCCTCGATCTTGATTCGCAGACCTTCCCAAACGGAGCCGCAGCGCGCACGATGATGGAACATTTAGGCGCCCTCATCATACGACTAGAAGCGGACCGTTTTCTGCTGATGTCCGCAAGGTCATCTGCGCAGTCGTTCCTGCACGCGGTCGAAACATCCTGTCGCTGGACTGCGCCTTAGAAATCGGTCGGCGCACCGCCTTCTGACTTTCGTCTAGCGACAAAATCCGCCAGCTCATCCTGCACGGCGACGTCCATAGGAGGGGCTTCAAAGCTGTTTACGATATCTTTGAAAAGGTGATGCGCACGCTCCGCTGTCCAGATGCCACCGGCAATTTCCCATCCTTCATAATTGCGCCAATCGCTTAAGAAAGGTTGATGAAAGGCCGTCTCGTAGCGGTCCTGGGTGTGCTGGATTCCAAAGAAATGCCCTTCGCCGCCAACTTCACGGATAGCTTCCACCGCGATGTCGTCGGGTGTTGTCGCTGTGATCGCCGGATCAAAATAGCGGATGAGTTGGCCTAAAACCTCGCAATCCATCACGAACTTCTCGGGACTTGCGATCAGCCCGCCCTCAAGCCATCCCGCTGCATGGTAAACGGCATTGGTCCCGGATTGAACCGCAGCCCAAAGCGAGGCGGTCGTTTCCCACATCGCCTGCCCGTCTGGTACGTTCGCCGCGCACGATCCTGAAGACCTAAGCGGCAGCCCGTAAAAACGCGCCATCTGGCCCGTCATCTGCGTGGCGCGTATGTATTCGGGCGTTCCGAACGCAGGCGCGCCTGTCTTCATATCGACGTTCGATGTGAAGGTTCCCAAGACACAGGGGCAGCCTGGCTTTACCCATTGGAACAATGCAATAGCCGCCATTGCCTCGGCGATCGACTGGGCAACTGCTCCGGCCATTGTGACCGGCGCCATCGCACCCGCAAGCGTAAACGGCGTGACAATTACCGCCTGCCCACGCCGCACCATACGCAAACACCCATCGATCATCGGTTGGTCATGCTTGAGCGGTGAAGTCGAGTTGATATTCGTATACATGTGCGGGCGCGACTGGAATTCTTCCTCCGAAAGACCGCCCCCAATCTTAACCATTTCGATGACATCTTCGACCCGCTCTTTACCAAGCGAATAGGCATGCATGACTTTGTCGGTCAGCGTCAATTTATCGTAAACCACGTCCAGATGACGGTCTCTTGCGTGAATATCGACCGGTTCAACCGGGTATCCACCGGCAAAATGGATGCAGTTGAAATATTGCGTAAGTTTTAGCAAATCTTGACACTGCTTGCGGGTCCCTGGAACTTTCCCCGTCTCAAGATCGAAATAATTCGGCGGCGACGAGACATTTCCGAACACCATGTTGCGCCCGCCGATGGTGATCTGACGGTCCAGATTACGCGGCGTGATCGTAAACTCGGACGGGGCTTTCGCCACCATCTCCATCACCCATTCCCGATCCATTCGTACGTTCGAGCCGTTAACCTTAACACCGATTTCCTTGAATAGGTCCAAGGCCTCTTCGTTCAGAAAGTCGATCCCGATCTCTTCAAGAATGCGCATCGCGCCGTTGTGTATTGCCTCGACGCCTTCTTCGTTCAAGGGTTCGGTCGGGCGATCTGTGTTCACAGGAATGATCCAGGGGGCCTGTTGGATAACATCGCTGGACGTGCGACGCGTGTTTCCGGCCCGGCCTCCGGATCTGCGTTTACGCTCGGTGACGTCGGCCATGATGATCTCCTTGGGTTGAGACCATCTTTGGAAAATCCCAGTCGGATCGCCGACGCGTCCGCGACACAATCTGTCGTTTTTGGAAATCCGCCCCTAAGACGCCGACAGCCAGCCTGCGATATGCCCGATGTCAGGCAGCACAACATCCGCTAGATCTGTAAGTGCCTCTGCCTCCGCAAGCCCCGTCAGGACACCAATCGTCGTCATACCCGCCGCGCGGCCGGCTTGCAGATCGTGCCTGCTATCGCCAACCATGGCAGTTGCGCCCGCGCGCATTCCGGTCGCAGCACAAAATTCAAGCAGCTGTCCCGGCTCTGGCTTTGACCCGAACCCGCTGTCATATCCGGAAATGAAATCAAAGTGATGCGTAATTGCATGTGCTTCCAGATGCGCCCGCGCCGGTGCTTCTGAATCGTTTGTGACAAGCCCCAAAACCCGCCCCACTCCCAAAGCGGACAAGGCTTCAAACAAGCCCGGAACAGGCACTGGCGTCATTTCCACGGCATAGCGGTCCATCACCGAAATCAGGTCAAACCCAGCGGGCAGGTATGCCGCCGCCGCCACTGCGACGTCCGCTGCTGAGCCGGCAATGACGACGCTGTCTGGATGAAAAACGCGCGCGACGGGATCAAATCCAATGGCCGTGGCAACATCGCCCACCGCATCCGGCGCGATCGTTGCTATATGATCCAGAACAGTCACTGCCCAGCCGCCCCAGCTGGCCGCAAAGTCGAACAATGTGCCGTCCTTGTCGAAGATTATCGCTTCAATCCGGGGCATGATCTACACCTTCATCCTTCAATAAATACCTCGGGGGAGGCGCTAAGCGCGGCGGGCAGGCCCCCCCCTACCGTCCCTTCCAGACCGGGTCACGTTTTTCCGCAAAGGCACGCGCGCCCTCAAGTTGGTCTTCAGACGCATATAGCCGATCTACCGTGGGTAGCTGACGCGATGTTATACGGCTTAAAGCATCCTGAAACTTAGAATCCTCGGCATCGCGCACAACCTCTTTGATCGCAGCATAAACAAGCGGCGGACCCGAAGCGATCAGCCGAGCAAGGTCCCAGATCGCATCATCCAGCTCCTCGGGCGCCACCACTTCGCGCAGCAATCCAAGGCGGGAGGCTTCTTCGGCGTCCATCCATCGCCCAGTCAAAAGCAAATCCATCGCAACGTGATAGGGAATGCGCTTGGGCAATTTGATCGAGGCCGCATCCGCCACCGTGCCAGAGCGGATTTCCGGCAACGCAAAGCTTGCCGTACTTGAGGCCACAATCAGATCGCACGATAGTGCCAACTCGAATCCACCACCGCAGCAAATGCCGTTTACGGCACAAATCACCGGCTTGTTCATATCCGGCAATTCCTGAAGCCCGCCAAAGCCACCAACGCCGTAGTCCCCGTCGACCGCATCGCCGTCGGCTGCGGCCTTTAGATCCCACCCGGCGCAAAAGAACTTGTCCCCCGCCGCGCGCAATATTGCCACGCTCAGGGTCGGATCATCGCGAAAATCGCGAAATACTTCGCCCATTGCGCGACTGGTGTGCAGGTCAATTGCATTGGCCTTGGGCCGGTCAAGCGTCACCTCAAGGATGGTGCCTTCGCGTCTTGTGCGGATCGCAGTCTCGGTCATTATAAGTCCTTTCGGATCAGCGCATCAGCGGCAACAGCGCCGTTTTCACGTACCATAAGCGGGTTGATCTCAATGTCGATCAGGCTGCCGTCCTGCGCCATCATCGCCTGCACCGACAGCGCAGCGTCAACGATCGCGGCGACGTCTGCTTTTGGCATCCCGCGATAGCCATCAAGCAGCGGCCAAAGCTGCAGGCGTGTCAATGCCGCCTCGATCTCAACGCCCGTCACCGGCGCAATCAACGTGACAGTGTCTGCCAGTAGTTCGGCCTGCACCCCGCCGACCCCAAGCGTCAGGGTGGCCCCGTAAACCGGATCACGCACCGCACCGATAAGGACCTCGGCGACCGCGCCGGTCACCATTTCCTCAAGTAAATAGCCCGATGCGCCGTGAATTGGCGAAAAATCTTTCAGTGTGTCGATGTTCAGACGTACGGCTGCGGCTTCGGATTTATGGGCAAACCCAAGACCCTTAAGCGCAAACGGCGGCGACAAATCGCCAGGATCAACCCCCGCAAGCACCGGTGAGGTCACACCGCGCGGCACCGTAATTCCCGCCGCCGCCAAAAGCGCCTTGGCTGCCGCTTCGTCAAGCATCTCCCCAATCTCCGAAGCGCGCGCGCGCCACGGCGCCCAACCGTCCGTGCCCGGAGGGGTTCGCGCGGCTTCCAAGGCAGCCAGCGCGTCGTTGATTCCCAAAAGCGGGGTCACACCCCCCTGCAAAAGCCTGTCCGAAAGCGCCTCGTCGATGGTGTCGGGCAATGTCGCTACCGCAAAGACCGGCCTACCCGATTGCGCCCTCGCCGCGATCATGGCCTCGAAGGCAGGCTCGAAACTGGACACATTACAGCGGCCTGGATGCGGCTGATCAATCACAAATAGCGTCGCATCAAATCCACTCGCTGCAGTGGTGAAAACATCCGCCATCAAGGGCACGTTCCCCCAGATAAACGTATGATAATCCAAAGGATTCGAGATGGTGACCAAGGGCCCCAGCAATTCAGACAAGCGCGCGGATTGCGCATCCGGAACGGGTGCAAAATCCAAACTCGTCGCCGCGGCGGCGTCGGCAACCAGCCCGGCCTCACCGCCCGAGCACGAGACGGAAAGAAACGTCTGCGCGGTAAGCGGTCCATTGGCATGGCATATTTTCAACGTTTCAATCAGCTCAGGAAGCGTGCGCACCTCGCCCGCTCCGATCTGTTTTAGGTAAGCCGACGACGCCACGCCTCCGCCCGCAAGCGAGGCAGTGTGGGTCATCGCCACCGATTGCCCCTTCGCGCTGCGCCCGGCTTTCAAAACGACGACCCCTTTGCCAGAGGCGCGCGCTTGCACCACCACACGCGCGAAAGCGCGCGCATCGCCAACGCCCTCCATATAGACGCCTAGCGCGGTGACCCGGTCATCCGCCAACATCGCCTCGGCCAAATCGGCCAAATCGGTCTGCGCAGCGTTTCCAAGGCAGGCGAGATAAGCGATTGGAAGACCACGCTGCTGCATCGTCAGAGTCATTCCGATATTGGACGACTGCGTCAGGATCGCCACCCCACGCGCCACCGGACGACAGCCCTGTTGATCCGGCCAGATCGTCGCCCCATCAAGGCTATTGATCACGCCGTAGCAGTTCGGCCCCAGCACCGGCATATCGCCCGCGCGGGATACAAAATCCGCTTGCAGATCATGGTCGCCCGTCTCGGCAAACCCGGACGCGAAACAGATTGCACCGCCACAACCCGCCCGTTTCAGCGCGTCAATAACTTCCAGCGTAGCATGGCGGTTCACGCCGATGAACGCCGCATCTGGGGAGCCTGGCAATTCCGCCACCGAGCGAAAACACCGCCGCCCCGCAATCGTCTCCCGCGTCGGATGCACCGGCCATATTGCGCCCTGAAACCCGGATGTGTCGCATTGCCGAACAACGTTTTCCGCCCACGCCCCGCCAAAAACCGCGATGGATTCCGGATGAAGAAGACGTTTCAGATCACGCATGACCGTCTGGTCTTTCTTCTTGGCAAAAATACTCCCGCCGGAGGCCCAAGATCTTCACCCCCCCAGAGGCCGCAGAAGCTCACGCCCGATGATGTGGCGCTGTATTTCTGAGGTGCCGTCCCAGATACGCTCGACGCGGGCATCGCGCCAGAATCGTGCAATGGGTAGATCATCCATCAGCCCCATGCCGCCGTAAATCTGAAGCGTCGCATCCGTGACCCGCGCCAGCATTTCAGAGGCGTAAAGTTTGGCGCTGGCGATCTCGCGATTGGCAGGCAACCCCTGATCAAGCCGCCAGGCAGACGCCAAGGTCAGCCAGTCCGCTGCATCAATTTCTGTCACCATATCAGCCAGTTGAAAGCTAACTCCCTGAAACTTTCCGATTTGTTGCCCAAACTGTTTGCGTTC
>NZ_CALJXO010000385.1:0-3040 GCF_937988555.1 uncultured Boseongicola sp.
GCCATGATATGCCGCCCCTCAGGGGCCATCACCAACTTTCAACCATATCTCTCGTGAAGATCAACGGTAAGACGCCTAACTTTGGCAGGCGGTGGATCACGAGGGTGGGGTGCTGGAAAGCCTGCAGAAATTCACCTCGGTGCTCGCAGCTGTCTACAGCTATTTCAACAGGGAACGCAGCCTCTACTTCCGATCAAACTTTAAGCCGAACCGCGCCGCCGCTCTCGACGAATAGCGCGGTCTCGGAGGGGCATAAGGGGCAGCGACTGTCCTAGCAGAGACTTGTTCGTTTTCGTCTGAAAGTACCGCTCGTCGATGAATGTCGTTTGACGACTTTATTGGCGCGTTTCCGTTTTCCTGAGGCTGCTTGAATGAAGGGCGACCAAACCCAAATCTCTGGCGGGCGATAGACTTCTAACATTTTCTCTGCAAAATAGGCCGTAATTGTGCTATAGTTTTCACGAGGGTGAGTCTGATGCACTTCATGTTCAGATAATATTTTGGAAAACGTGTCATCGAGATGCCCCCACAGACCGTCGCGCAATTGCGGCGGTCTCTGTGTCCCACGCGTTCACTAACTATTAAATGGGGAATACTAAGATGCATACCGATCTGGAACTTCGTCGCCGCCTCTTGACCAAGACCTACAGAAGTTACCTGGCCGCTGACAGAGCTTGGATTGAGGCATCGCGAGAGGTGCAGGCTTGGATGCCCAGGCAAGCCCGCATGGCTACGTCTGCGATCGGAAATCCTGGTTCGCGCATTCGGGCAATCTACGACAGACGCGACAGGGCTTTAAGACTATTAACAGTAGCGCGCCTAAAGCTTGCTAACGCTAAAAAGCATGTTTTGCTGCGGAACTCCGTTAGAAATCCCCAGAAAGTCGTGCTGGCTTTGTACTTGGCTCGATGAGGTCATTCTGCGACGGAATAGGCTAGGTCTGAACCGCGCCGAGTTTGCCCGCGTGTCAGATTTCAAGAGAAATCCCATCTGTTTAGGTTTGAGTGCTGTGACATCGAATTGATCGCATCGGTGGTCTGATTGGCTTCGTCGGGCACGCTGACAGTAGTCAAGGCGGCTGTCGTCAATAGGATCGCTGCGACAAGTGTGGCTTCAATTCGGATTGTGTGGCTCAGTTTCCTGCGGGCAGCTCCATTGTAAATGTGGCAACTCGGGCAGCATTTCGCGGAGGCTCCCCGGAGCACTGGTCATATGCAGCCTCCAAGAGCGCAATGGTTTCGCTGACCAATACCTTAGCGCGGGCTTATAGTGGCAGCGGGATCTACACGTACGGCGTTGCACCAGGGTTTGTCCTGACCGATATGGCACAGTCAGAATTTGACCACGATCCAACACTTCGGCAAAGGCTGATAAACGAGTTCCCTTACGGTGAAATTGCTTCAGCCGAGGAGATCGCGAATGCGATTTTCTTCTTTGCATCTGGATTGGCAACTCATGCCACCGGCCAAACACTCGATATCAATGGTGCTTCCTACGTCCGCTAATAAACCACCATGGTGTGGGGGCAGCCCAAGTTGGAAATCAGCCCTGAGCCAAAGCATAAGCGCCAGAAAGAAAGGCGTTCTTCAGATAGACAGGCAGCTTCTCTGGATATTCTTCGACCTCTTTCTTAGCAAAGTGAGAGAGTGCCACGGGATTGACAAATCTAGTCTGGCATCCTTGCACGAGCTGGATCAGAGTTTCAATTTTGAAGGATACGGCTCCACCAGCCATTCTACCTCTCTTGGCACGGGTTTTGACTGCAAAGATATCTATCTCGTTCTCACGAGCAAATTCGTGAAGAGTCGCCAGTAATAATCGCAGATCCGCCTCGGATGTATCATCCTCGAGCTCTAATCGTGTGGTCTTTAATCGAAGCAACTCCACGTCGCCGTCATCATTTAGGTAGACAACGGCAAGCCGAACTTCCTGGGCCGATATCTCACATCCGCATACTTTCATGTGCCATTCCTTCATGTGACAAATCCACATTGGCACTTTTCTGAACCTGAAGATCCAAAGCGTCGATGCGGCCTTTCAATGAAGAGTAAGCGTTTTTCTGTGTCCAGAGAATGCCGCGTAAGCGCCGTCATGCAAGTCGATCCAGACGCCGCAACGACCTATTGAGAAAGACGTTAGGACCTTTGCTAAACCCGCAGGAGTGTGTTTTTCCCGACAAAGACGCCAATAAATAAATAAAAGTGAATAGAAACAAATTCTTAAAAGTCATTGATCGTCCATGGAACCAAGGCGACTTGATTGTCCCTAGCCTCTGAAAATACTATCACGACTTCAGATTAGCCGCCCTTGGTCCAGACCCGATCGAGCGTAATGGCAGTCCAAATAAAGCGATCTAGCCGAGTTCACGATGCGCCAAGATGTGATAGCAGAGAATCCGATGCCAGCCGACGACCGTTTGAACGCCCTTTATACCTTGCTCCTGTCGCAGACAGACGAGGACGGAATGTGACAGTTACTGTCGGAGTTCGACGGATTCTGTGCCGGTGTTATCGTATGCCCGGAGCTGATCAAACCGAGCGAGTGGCTGCCGCATGTTTGGGGTTCGCATGGGACCCCTGACTTTGAGTCCGAGGAGGCACTCAAGCAGGCGCTTGACCTCATCATGGGGCACTACAATGACGTCGCGCAGTCGCTGATTCCGCCAGAGCTCGAATACGGCCCGGTATTTGAGCACGATACGAGCACGGACGAGACCATTTGGGAGATGTGGGTGTCGGGCTTCGAACGCGCTATGCGCCTCAGGATGCACACCTGGGAGCAGATCGTTGAGAGCGGCGATGACGATGCGGGCGATTCGGTCAACATGATGCTCGCGCTCCATGGTATCGAGGAGGGTGATAGTGACCTACCTGAGAGCTCAATCGAAGACCTGCGAGACAAGGCGCCGGATCTGATCATAGTCATGATCATTTCGCTTAATCGGTGGACCAAGGGGCTAACTCAGTCCGACCTCTTTCCGCCTGAGGACGAGCCGTTCAGATCGTCAATCCCGTTCCACGGAAAGAAAGTTGGAAGGAAT
>NZ_CALJXO010000386.1:0-2928 GCF_937988555.1 uncultured Boseongicola sp.
ACTTGTGAGCATCATCGGACATGCTTAACAGAATTGCGGCCGGTTAGAGCGCGCAACAGCCAGACTTAAGTCCGCCGCTGCACTTACCAAACTACTCCAGCTCGACCAGCAGGTCCTTCACGTTCTAATTGGCTGAAAGTAGTTGCTGAAAGCAGGCCATTTCTCTTCAACTTCTTTGCCCAATTAAGCTTGGTAAGCAGACACATATGGGGAAATTATGCATGGTCCTTTTCGTTTCGTTTATATCTGCGCAGGCGTCATTTTCCGAGCCAGAGCCTCACGAGATCTGTGCCGAGGCGATCAAGGCTATGGAGGTCCTTTGGAAAGGGCACTCGGACCTTTTCACCGTCAACATCAACGTCGTTGGCTGGCAACAAGGCGACGCACAAGAACGAGAGATTGCGAAGGCAAATGCTGACATAAGCGCAGCCCCCCTTGACCAAGCTGAACCATACATGGTGCGTCTCATGGAGCTTTGTGCAGACTAATGAACCGAGTTGTGTTTTCTTGAGCAGAGTGGGCGAACCGCACCTGCTGCGCTACTGCGTTAAATCCTCGCGCTAATCCAAAATATGGACGGTTTTGTGTGTTGCCTGGATGTCTATTTTAAACTGGACGGTTTCAGAATTCTTACAAAAAGCAATGTTGTCATTATGAGTGGCAATGCGGACCTCTCCTTGCCACGTGAGCAAATCCTGTTCCACTTTGACAAGCTCCGGGAGCTGATAAGACCCCAGAACGCAAATGCAGGCGACGTTGTCTGGTAGAATTGCCGAGATCGGCAGGGCTATGCCAGAGGCCGCATTTAGGTCCGGTTGCTTCGGCTCGAATATGTCATCGTCGCGCGCATCCATACCTAAAGCCGTGAGGATTTTTGCGGTGAGCATTGCGATGAACAACGAATTTTTAGGTCAGCGTGGAAAGTAAATACCTCTGGATATGAGGCAGCATTTTGGAGCGGATTTACCGCGTCCACGTTGGTTGAAGCATGGGTCGTGCAGGTTTTTAGCCGAGGACCCGTTACTCCAACTCGACCAGCAAGTCCTTAGCATCAATCTGCGCGCCCGGCGTCACATGCACAGCTTTTACTATTGCGTCGCGTTCGGCGTGGATGCCGGTTTCCATTTTCATGGCCTCGATCGTCAGCATCAGATCGCCCTCTTTGACTTTGCCACCGGCCTGAATAGCGACCGAGGCGACGACGCCGGGCATCGGCGCGCCGACGTGGTTTTCGTTTCCAAGTTCGGCCTTGGGGCGGGCGGCTTGCGCGCCGGTCGAGGAGCGGTCTGCGACACGCACGATACGGGGTTGGCCGTTCAACTCGAAGAAGACCTTGGCTTCGCCTTCGGTGTTCGTGTCGGCGATGGCCTGACAGCGAATTTCCAAGGTTTTGCCGGGGTCGATTTCGACAGAGATCTCATCACCGGGGGCCATGCCGTAGAAGAAATTCTTTGTCGGCAATGTGCGGACGGGACCGTAGGTGTCGTGGCGGCCCATGTAGTCGAGATAAACTTTGGGGTACATGAGGTAGCCGTTTAGATCCTCGTCGTCGATGTCCATGCCGTCGAGTTTTGCCGACAATTCTGTACGGGTTTTCTCGATGTCGACACTTGTGGCGTGAAGGCCGGGGCGGTCGGTTGAGCCTCGTTCGCCTTTGAGGATCTTCTTCTGGATCGCTTTTGGCCAACCACCCGGAGGTTGGCCGAGGTTGCCACGCATCATGTCGATCACGCTATCAGGGAAGGAGACGTCCTTTTTCGGGTCTTCAACGTCCGCGCGACTAAGATTTTGCGACACCATCATCAGGGCCATGTCGCCGACAACCTTGGAGGATGGCGTGACTTTGACTATATCGCCGAACATCTGGTTCACGTCGGCGTACATTTCGGCCACCTCGTGCCAGCGTTCCTCAAGGCCAAGGGAGCGGGCCTGTGCTTTGAGATTGGTGAACTGGCCACCGGGCATCTCGTGGAGATAGACCTCGGAGGCGGGGGCCTGCAGGCCGCTTTCAAACGCCGCGTAGTGGCTGCGCACGGTTTCCCAGTAGTTCGACATTTCGCGCACCGCGCCAATGTCGAGGCGGGTGTCGCGATCGTGGCCAGCAAGGGCCTCGACAATAGTGCCGAGCGTGGCCTGAGACGTGTTGCCGGACAGGGCGTCCATGGCGCAGTCGACGGCGTCTACGCCTGCTTCGGACGCGGCAAGGATGGTCGCGCAGGCGATGCCGGCGGTATCGTGGGTGTGGAAGTGGATCGGCAGGCCGACCTCGTCTTTCAGGGCCTTGATTAGGATGCGGGCTGCGGCGGGTTTCAAGAGCCCTGCCATGTCTTTGAGGCCGAGGACGTGTGCGCCGGCGGCCTTTAGATCTTTGCCCATATTTACGTAGTATTTCAGGTCGTATTTTGCGCGCTCCGGGTTTTGGATGTCGCCAGTGTAGCAGATGGTGCCTTCGCAGACTTTGTTGTTTTCTACGACGGCGTCCATGGCGACGCGCATGTTGTCGACCCAGTTCAGGCTGTCAAATACGCGGAACACGTCGACGCCGGTTTCCGCTGCCTGTTTCACGAAGAACTGCACCACGTTGTCGGGGTAGTTGGTGTAGCCAACGCCGTTGGCTCCGCGTAGCAGCATCTGGGTCATAAGGTTCGGCATGCGCTGACGCAGATCGCGCAGGCGCTGCCACGGGCATTCCTGCAGGAAACGGTAAGAAACGTCGAAGGTGGCTCCGCCCCAGCATTCCATCGAGAAAAGCTGCGGCAAGTTGGCGGCATAAGCGGGGGCGGCGTTGATCATGTCGATCGAGCGCATCCGCGTGGCCAAAAGCGACTGGTGGCCGTCGCGCATTGTGGTGTCGGTGATCAGAAGTTGCTTTTGATCAAGCATCCAGTCGGCGAGCGCTTCGGGGCCGAAGTCTTCAAGGATATTACG
>NZ_CALJXO010000387.1:0-18298 GCF_937988555.1 uncultured Boseongicola sp.
GCGTTTCGCTCCGGCACGGTTTTCTTGGGCCCGATACCGCTGGGTCGCGCGCCGAAGATCATCATCCGCTAGCGGCAGTAGGGACCACTTCGATAGTCGGCGACGTCAAAGTGGAGGTGATCCTGATGATGGCGATCAGCCTCCGGCCCCAGAACGGTTCCGAAAGGTCCGCAAGCCGCGCGATGCATGCGCCGCAACACACGAGAGTCGTCGCCGCGCCACCCACGCAGCACGCTGATGCGCTCTCCGCTTGCCAGTACAAAGCTTGAAATATCAATCGCGCGGCCTTGCGCATGCTCGGACAAACGCGCACCGGGTCGGCTGTTGCGAGAGCGGCAAGCGTAATGGGCTGCAACTGTCAGTTCGGCAAGACCGCCGCCCCGGCGCCCAATCGCAGGCACTGCCCCCGACCGCACCCAGCGATCCAAGGCCCGCGCGGTTTGCATCGTCATAATGGCAGGTCGCGACAACCGCACGCCCGCAACTTCCGTCACAACCCAGGCATCGCGCACACCGCAGCCGCCCGGACCAGTGACCGGCGCGCGCTTTGTGGCAACCAGCCCCGGCAGATTTGCGCCGCCATCACCGCCGCCACAGGCGACCATCACCAAAAGGGCGAGGCTTGCAATGATCTGTTTCATGACTTCTTCCCCATCCGGCCAAAGTCTGGTGCATCGGTATCCTGCCCGGCCTCCACAATGCCGCGGCGGATCGCGCGCGTGTGCGAAAAGTAGTCAAATAAATGCTCTCCATCGCCTGTGCGGATCGCGCGCTGCAACGCAAACAATTCCTCGGTAAACCGTCCCAGAACTTCCAACGTCGCTTCTTTGTTGTTCAAAAATACATCGCGCCACATCGTTGGATCAGACGCTGCAATCCGGGTGAAATCCCGAAAGCCCGCAGCCGAGTATTTGATAACTTCGCTGTCGGTCACCCGTCTCAGATCATCGGCCACACCGACCATCGTGTAGGCAATGAGGTGCGGCGTATGGCTTGTGACGGCTAACACGAGATCGTGGTGATCGACGTCCATGGTCTCGACATTCGCGCCCATTCCCTCCCAAAATACCGTCAGTCGGTCAACCGCATCGACGTCCGCATTTTCGCTTGGCACCAAGATACAAAAACGGTTCTCGAACAATTCCGCAAAACCCGAACGGGGTCCGGAATGCTCGGTACCGGCCAGTGGGTGACCGGGGATAAACTCAACATTATCAGGAATATGCGGCGAAACGGCATCCAACACGGCGCGCTTGACCGATCCAACATCAGTGACGGTGGCGCCTTTGGCCAGATGCGGCCCGATCTCGCGGGCGACTTCGCTCATCACGCCAATCGGCACCGCCAGTACCACAAGATCCGCGCCTTCGACAGCTTCGGTCACGGTGTCGACCACCCGGTCGCAAAACCCAAGTTCCCGGGTGATATCGCGTGTCTCGGCCGAGCGGGCCGTACCAACAATCTCGCCAGCGAGCCCCGCGCGCCGCATGGCGTGAGCCATGGACGACGCAATCAAACCCAACCCGATCAGCGCAACGCGTTCATAGATCTGAGTCATCACGCTCCCTCCAGAAATTGTTGGATCGCATTTCGGACCCGCGCGCAGTCTGCTTCGGTTCCAATGGTGATCCGCAAGCAATTGGGCAATCCATACCCTGCGACTTTTCGCACCAGAATACCTTTTGTGCGCAATGAGGCTTCGCAAGCGTTCGCCTGTTCCGCATCATGAAAACGCGCCAGAATGTAGTTTGCGTGGCTAGGGTCAGACGGCACACCCAACGCCGCCAACGCCTTGGCAAGCCAAGTGCGAAGCCGCGCGTTCTCGGACCGATAGTGTTCTGCAAACGCACGATCCCGAATGGCAGCTTCGGCCGTGGCAAGCTGCGTCACACCAAGATTAAACGGGCCGCGCAGACGGTTCAGAGTGTCAATAACATGGGCCGGGCCGTAACCCCAACCGACACGCAATCCGCCAAGTCCATAAAGCTTAGAAAACGTCCGCGTCATCACCACGGTCTCGCTCGCATCGACAATCGACGCGCCACCATCATAGCCCTCGGCAAACTCGACATAGGCCCCATCCAGCACCAGCAACACATGATCCGGCAGGCTCTCGGCCAACCGTGTCAGATCATCCGCGCTGATCATCGTACCCGTTGGGTTTCCGGGGTTCGTCAGAAACACAAGTCGCGTCGCGTTCGTCACAGCTTCGAGAATGGCATCAACATCCACAACGCGGTCACGCTCGGGCACAACAACCGGTGTCGCCCCTGCGCCCAGCGCAAGAATGCGGTACATGGAGAACCCATGCTCGGTATAGATCACTTCAAGCCCCGGACCCGCGTAGGCCTGACAGAGAAACGTTAGAATCTCGTCCGATCCGGCGCCGCAAATCACCCGCGCCGCATCCAGCCCATGCACTTCGGCAATCGCACCGCGCAAACCCGCGTGATCCGACGACGGATACCGATGCAGCGTCGAAGCGGTCGCGATCAAAGCCGCCTTTGCCGTCTCAGGCGGGCCGAACGGGTTCTCGTTCGAACTGAGCTTCAACACCTCATCATGCCCGTCCAGCCGGCTCTCGCCGCCCTTATAAAGCACGATATCTTCAATGCCGGGTTGGGGTCTTATCGAATGGGTCATTGCTCTCGTTCCAAGTCCGTTTCTTCCTAACGGCGAGACTGCGGCAAAGCTAGCGGCGATCTGGCGCACACCCGCAGATCATGGCACTCTGACCACATCAGCGATACCGCGCCAGACCTTACCGAGCGCTCGCATCATGCCGCTGGCCGCTGGCGCGACAAGATGCGCGCGCTGGGATACTACGACGGCTATCTCGGGTTTTGTCCGCTCCGGGACCACGACCAATACCCGGCGCAAAAGTGACCGACATCGGTGATGCGCTGAAGCAAATGCGCGACCTCCTGGTCCCCGGTGACCGTCTTCGCCTTGTTGAGTCAACGCCGCATTGGTGCAACGCTATCATCTGGCTGCAATGGCGCCATCGCACCTTCGCTCGGGAAGAAATCCACGCACTTGTCAAAGATGTCGGGTTCGAGATCGAAAGCGCTGACGCCTTTCCGTCAGGCGCTCCATCGCGCACAAGCCGAGGCATCGTCGCGCAACGCATCTAGACAGACCACACCGGGGTTAAAGCTGTAACCCCATCCCTCCTAGCCACGGTAATCTTAACAAAGGTTAACCCCAACGCCGCTTCACCCTGGGCGCCGCCCAATCCCCTGTCACCTTTTCAAAAATACCTGCATAGCGCGGGTTACGATTATTGCACCAGCCAGCCTTCTAGGACGCGGCCTTAACCTCGAAAGCGGCCGCCATCAGCGCCTTGGTATAATCCGAGCGCGGCGCATCAAACACCTGGCCTGCGTCTCCGTGTTCCACCACGTCGCCTTCCTTCATCACAATCACTTTGTGACTAAGGGCGCGCACGACCTTCAGGTCATGGCTGATGAACAGATACGCCAGGCCGTATTTCTGCTGCAAAGACCTCAGTAAATCCACGATTTGCACCTGAACTGTCATGTCCAAGGCCGAGGTCGGCTCGTCCAGGACGACCAGTTTGGGGCGCAGCACCATTGCGCGCGCAATCGCGATCCTTTGCCGCTGGCCGCCAGAAAACTCATGCGGGTAGCGGTGCATCATCTCAGGCAGCAAACCCACCTCTTCCATGATCTCGGCCACCATTTCGCGCCTGTCACGTCCGGCATCCACGTCGTGGATTGTCAGTCCCTCCGAGATAATTTCTTCCACCGTCATCCGAGGGCTAAGAGAACCATAGGGGTCCTGAAACACGATCTGCATACCAGCCCTGAGAGGTCGCATCTCGCGCGACTTAAGACCCTGAATGTTCTGCCCCATGAAACTTACAGGACCATCGGACGAGATCAGACGCATGATCGCCAAAGCCAGGGTCGTCTTGCCCGACCCGCTTTCTCCCACAATCCCAACTGTCTCTCCGGCGCGGACGGACAACGTCGCCGCATTGACCGCTTTGATGTGTCCTACGGTCCGCTTCATCAGGCCGCGCTGGATCGGGAACCAAATACGCAAAGCATCCGTTTCTGCGATCACTTCGGCGCCAGTAGGCACCGGCAACGGGGTTCCGGTCGATTCTGCGCTAAGCAGCATTTGCGTATAAGGATGCGACGGCGCCGAGAATATTTCAGCTGTGTCGCCGCGCTCAACGATTTCGCCGTCTTTCATCACGCAGACACGGTCGGCAAACTTCCGTACGATCCCCAGATCATGCGTGATGAACAGCATCGACATTCCAAGCCGTTCTTTCAACTCGGCCAGCAATTCAAGGATCTGCGCCTGAATAGTCACGTCCAAAGCCGTTGTCGGTTCGTCCGCGATCAACAACTCGGGTCTATTCGCCAGCGCCATTGCGATCATCACACGTTGACGCTGCCCACCGGACAATTGGTGCGGATAGGCCCCAAGCCGCAGCTCTGGGTTTGGAATGCCGACCTGTTCAAGAAGCTCGATGATCCGAACGCGTGCTGGATCGCCGCGCATGCCCTGATGAAGAGCGACGGCTTCCGCAAGTTGTTTTTCAATCGTATGCAGCGGGTTCAGCGACGTCATGGGTTCCTGAAAGATGAACGAGATGTCATTGCCGCGCACACGACGCAACTCGGCCTCATCTGCACCGACCATTTCGGCGCCCTCGTAAGTGATCGAACCGGAAATCTCGGCGCTATCACCCAGTAAGGACACGGTCGACAGAGCCGTCACCGATTTGCCGGAGCCGCTTTCGCCAACCAACGCGACCGTCTCGCCCCGGCGCAGATCAAAGCTCACGTCGCGCACCGCATGGATCAGCGCACCGTCCTGTCGGAAGTGTACGTTCAGGCCCTGCACGTTCAGAACAACTTCACCGCTCATTGGAAGGTCTTCCGTGGGTCGAAAGCATCTCGCACGCCCTCAAAGATGAAGACCAGCAACGATAGCATTATTGCAAAGGTAAAGAACCCGGTGAACGCCAGCCACGGCGCTTGCAGGTTCTGTTTCGCCTGCAAGGTCAACTCTCCCAACGACGGGGCCGAGGACGGCAGGCCGTAGCCGAGGAAATCCAACGAGGCGAGGCCACCGATTGTGCCGGTGATGATGAACGGCAAAAGCGTGACGGTTGCGACCATCGCGTTTGGCAGCATGTGGCGGAACATGATCGTGGCGTTCGACACGCCCAAAGCGCGCGCCGCACGCACATATTCAAAGTTCCGCGCCCGAAGGAATTCAGCCCGTACCACGCCAACTAAAGACGGCCAGCCAAACAGCACCGACAAAATTACCAGCATCCAAAAACTGCGTCCGAATATCGCAAACATGATGATGATCACGTAAAGCGACGGCGTTGATGACCAGATCTCGAGAATACGCTGGAACACAAGATCGAGCCATCCGCCGAAATAGCCCTGCACGGCCCCCGCAGCGATGCCAATAATGCTGGCAAACACCGTGACGATCAGCGTGAACACGATCGACAATCGGAACCCATAGATTACCCGCGCCGTGACATCCCGCTTGGTGTCGTCCGTTCCCAGCCAGTTATTGCTGTCAGGAGCGCTTGGCGCCGCGCCGCGAATGTCCACAATCGTGTCGTATCGGTAGGGGATCACCGGCCACAAAAGCCAGCCGTCCTCGACATCCACACCATCAATCTGGCCTGTTTCCTCGACCTCGGCCAGGATGCCTTCAGGATCGTCATAACAGGCCTCGATACCACCGGTACGGATAAGGCATTCAACGTCTTCATACTGATATTGCGCCTCGATCGGCAGATCGCCCCCGAACTCGGTCTCGGGGTAGAAATTGAAGATCGGCATATAAATCTCGCCGCGATAGCTGACGAGGATTGGCTTATCGTTGGCGATAAACTCGGCCATCAGGCTCAGGCCAAAGAGGACCGAAAAGATAATCAGCGACCAATAGGCCCGCCGGTTGCGGGTGAAATTGCGCCACCGGCGCTGGTTCAAAGGCGACAACCACGGTCGGCGACGCGGAGCATCCTCGGCCACAGGCGTTTCAGCCGCGTCCAAAGCGGGATCGGGCATCGCCATGGCTCAAACCTCCCGCTTTTCAAAGTCGATGCGGGGATCGACGAAAACATACATAAGGTCCGACAGAATACCGACGACAAGGCCGACAAGACCGAACGCAAAGAGCGTGCCGAAGATCACCGGATAATCGCGTGCAACGGCGGCCTCAAAGCCCAGGCGCCCCAATCCATCCAGCGAGAAGATCGTCTCGATAATCAGGCTTGAGCCAAAGAAAATCCCGATGAACAGCGACGGAAAGCCCGCAATGACGATCAGCATGGCATTGCGGAACACGTGGCCATAAAGCACCTGCGATTCCGACAGACCCTTGGCTTTTGCCGTCACCACATACTGTTTTTTGATCTCGTCTAGGAAACTGTTCTTCGTTAGTAAAGTAAGCGTAGCAAAACCGGAAATAGAGGATGCCAGAACCGGCAGCGTGATGTGCCAGAGGTAATCAACCACCTTGCCCCCGACCGACAGGTTGTCGAAGTTGTCCGACGTGAGACCACGCAGTGGGAACCACTGGAAATAGGACCCGCCTGCGAACAATACGAGCAACATGATCGCAAACAAAAATCCGGGTATTGCATAGGCCACGATAATCAGCCCGCTGGTCCAGGTATCGAAACTGGACCCGTCACGCACCGCCTTGCGGATGCCAAGCGGGATAGAGATCAGATAGGCGATGACGGTCGACCAAAGACCAAGCGTGATCGACACAGGCATCTTCTCGGCCACGAGATCAATCACGCTGATTGACCGAAAATAGCTCTCTCCGAAATCAAACCGAACGTAGTTCCACAGCATCAGGGCGAAACGGATATGGGCAGGCTTGTCGAACCCGAACTCTTTTTCAAGCTCGTCGATAAACTCCTGCGGCAAACCCCGCGCGCCGACATAGCCACCGTCGCCCTGCGTCTCAAAGGTCTCGGAGCCACCACCAGAGATGCTTTCAAACACATCGCCCTGTCCTTCAAGGTTCGCGATAATCTGCTCAATCGGGCCACCGGGCACAAACTGTGTCAGTGTGAAATTGATAACCATGATCCCGAACAGCGTCGGAATGATCAGCAAAAGCCGTCGGAGAATATATGCGCCCATGGCCCCGCCGTCCCTTAAAGGGCGCCCTGCTCGCGCAGGAGAGCCTCGGCGTCGGCGTCATGCCACCACCAGCTAAACTGGCCAAGACCGAACGGAGGAATGTCTTCCGGATGTTTGAACATGTTGTAGTAGGCGGTCCAATATTCAGGCTTAAACCACTGCTGAACCCAAAACGCTTCGGCCCGCAACGTGCGATCAAGAGCGTGGGTTGCCGTGGTCAACTCCTCCTGCGTCTTGGCTGCAATCACCACTTCCAAAAGCCGGTCGACGGCCTCGTTTTGTAGGCCCATCAGATTGCGTGAGCTGTCCTCGGCTGTCTCCGAGCCATACCACTGGCGCAAACCAAATCCCGGCTCAAAGCCCATGGAAAACGTGTGATTTACCAAATCATAATCCGACGTCCTGCGACGGTCGATATACTGGCTGATGTCGACGCGCTCCAGCACTGCATCAATTCCCAGTCGCTTTAAGTTCTCGATGTAAGGGTTGATGATCCGGTCAAACGCCGGGCTGAACGACAACAGGACAAGGTCCAGAACCTGCCCATCCTTGCGCCGTATGCCGTCATCTCCGGTGATCCAGCCTGCCTCATCCAGCAAGCCTGCCGCACGACGCAAGTTGCGCCGGTCAAAGTTGCGCGGGCCACTTGTGGGCGCCATAACTGCTTCTTGCGAAAGGATCGACGCATCCAACAGACCCTCATTTACCAACGGTTGCAAAATTGCGATCTCTTCGGCGCTTGGCGTGCCCGTTGCTTCAAGCTCGGAGTTCTCCCAGAAGGAATTCACCCGCTCGTACAGTCCGAAAAACAGAGATTCATTTGAGAATTCAAAGTTGAACATCAAGCGAACCGCTTCGCGGGTCCGTGGGTCCTGCCATTCCGGGCGGCGCAGGTTGAAGATAAAGGATTGCGCCGTCCCGATGTTCCCGTTCGGCAACTCCGCTTTGACGATCGAGCCATTGGCCACGCCCGGAAAATCGTACCCGGTCGCCCAATCCTTCGAGGAATTTTCGATACGGAACGTATATTCCCCGGCCTTAAAGGCCTCCAGCGCCGCTGAGCTGTCGGCGAAATACTCATAGCGGACGCGGTCAAAATTATTCTGACCAACGTTGAACGGATTGTCCGCGCCCCAAAAGTTTGGGTTGCGGGCGTAGATGATCTGCCTTCCCACATCGAAGCTTTCAAGAACATATGGCCCTGTGCCAAGAAACGGCTCTAGCGTGCTTTCATCAATGCGCGCGCCGCTTTCTTCAAACCACGCCTTCGAGAACACCGGAATGCCCCCGGCAAAGCCAATAACTTCGCGCCGAGGCGCTTTTTCGGCAAAATTATATTTGATGCGGTAGGTGTCCAAAAGTTCGACCGAGCTAACAAAACCCTTCACAACATTCACGTACTCGGGCAGGCCCTGCTCCATGAACAAATCAAAGGTAAACTTCGCGTCCTCGGCCGTTGCAGGCGTTCCATCCGCGAAAGTGACGTCTTCGCGCAAATTGAAGATCACCCAATCCTTGCTCTCGGGGAATTCCATCGTGGTGCACAGATAGCAATAAGTGCCATATGCATCGTCAGCCGTCGAGACCAAGACGTTCTCGAACAACAAAGCCATACCGGAGCCCGGCACCCCTTTGCGGGTGTAGTTGTTGAAGCTGTCGAAGTTACCCTGCGCCCAAGTGCTGATCTCGCCGCCCTTGGGCGCATCTGGGTTCACGTAGTTCAAATGTGGAAAATCGGGACCGTATTTCAACGATCCGAAATTCGAGAATGCGTGGGTGACCGTCACCTCTTCGTGTCCCTCAGCGCGCGCCAGCGACACAGTCGCAAGTATCGAACCTGCAACCAGTCCGGCAAGGCCAACCCATTTCAAAACTGATCTGTCTGTTTCACGGCTGGCAGAAATAGCTAGGGCGCGGGGGCGGCGTCGCGTCATCGGTCGTGTCCTCCATCTCGGTCCAACCCGATAGATCCGGGCGTACATTCAGAAATGTAGCTAATTTTTCATTTGTCTAATTTTCAAGGCCTGAGCACTGAATATTTGGTGAAGACACCGTGCGCAGCAAAAGGGCCAGACGCAACAGCGACCGACCCCATAGTACCAAAAACGTGATAAAAAGGTTATCCGCCAGCACCTTCGAGATACGCGATCAAGTTCGCGCGATCTTCGATATCGGCCATGCCACGGTAGCTCATCTTCGTGCCGTCGATATAGTCAGACGGCGATGTCAGAAATTCATTCAGCGCCTCAGGTGTCCAGTCGCCCGCAAACTCGGCCATCGCGGTCGAATACGCATAGCCCTGCGCTGTTCCGATATCGCGACCGACAACGTTGGCAAGATAGGGACCAGTGCCGTTCGCACCCGATTCCAACTTGTGGCACGCCTGACACTGACGCCAAAGCCGCTCGCCCGCGCCAGCATCGGAAGCAGCGAAGACATCGGCAAAAGCAATCTCAATGACCTCTTCCGCAGGCGCATCACTTTCGATCTCGATGGTGTAGGCCTGATGGTGGTCATCGCCATGGCTCGGGTGATAGATAAATTCCGCCGCAAAGCCGCCAAGCAGGAAGACTAGGAAAGTGCCGCACAGGCCGCCTATCGCTTTAGTCAATGTCATCGTGTCGAACATGTCGCGTCCCGTTCTCTCAGAGTTTAGCAGTTATCTATCCGCTTCCCATGTTAGGCTTCAAGCGATAACACCTGCGGCGAAAAGCCTTTTTGTCACAACGGGTCGGATAAACCACGAGATGAGCGCACGTATTGCATTCCAGGGAGAGCCCGGCGCCTATTCCCATCAGGCTTGCGTCGAGACGCGTCCCGAACACGAACCGATGCCCTGCCGCACCTTCGAAGACGTGATCGAGGCGGTGAATTCGGGCGCGGCCGAGCTTGCCATGCTGCCGGTCGAAAACACCACCTACGGACGTGTGGCCGACATTCATCGGTTGTTGCCTGCCAGCGGCCTTCACATCGTTGACGAAGCATTCGTGCGCGTACATATCAACGTACTCGGCGTCCCTGGCGCAAAAGTCAGCGACATCAAAACCGCCTATTCACATCTTGTTCTGCTGCCCCAATGCACGCGCTGGCTGCAAGCCAACAAAGTGCGCGGGGCTGTTAGCACCGACAATGCCCGCGCTGCACGCGATGTCGCGGAAGCCGGCGATAAGACTGTGGCTGCCCTTGCGTCGGAACTGGCCGCAGATGTCTACGGCCTTGAGGTGCTCGCCCGTCATATCGAAGACGAAGACCACAACACGACACGCTTCCTCGTGATGTCGAAAACACCGGACCTCTCCCGTCGCGGCGACACTATGACGACGACCTTCGTCTTCCGTGTTCGTAACATTCCTGCGGCGCTCTACAAAGCAATGGGAGGTTTCGCGACAAACAGCGTCAACATGACTAAGTTGGAAAGCTACATGGTCGACGGCTCGTTCTCGGCCACACAGTTTTACGCCGACGTCGAAGGTCACCCCGACGACAAGAACGTGCAATTGGCCTTGGCCGAGCTTGAGTATTTCACCTCCGAGATCAAAATCCTCGGCGTCTATCCCGCGGATCCAAAACGCCGCTAGGCTCGTGCCTTGCAATAAAAAAGGGCCCCCAACCAAGGGAGCCCTTCACTCTTTCAGAAATATCTCAGGCGTGCGCGGGGACAGCGTCCCCCGCCCCTTTTTTGCCTGCCCCTTAGTTGACTGTCACCCAGCGCAGGATAAAGAAGTTATCCGGGCGTTGTGTCATTTCGATATTGTCCCGCGTGCCCCAAACCAATGGCTGCACATAAAGCGGCACATAGGCATGCTCGGACTGATAAAGGCCCACGACTTCATCAATCATCGCCTGACGTGCTGCCGGATCAAGTTCGGCCTGGATCATCGGCAACAACTCATCAAGCCGCGCATTGGAATAGTCGCCAAAGTTCCATGACCCCAGACGCTTTTCAGAATTCGGCGTGGAGGCAAGGAAGCGAAGCGGATGCTCATGGTCCATCGAACCACCAGGCGACCAGCCCAGAAGGTACATATCGAAGTTGTCTTCGCGCAGCTCTGGCCAATAGTTGGAGACCGGCATCGCATCCAACTCGACCGAAATACCAATCTGCGCCAGCATTGACGTGATTGCCTGACAGACAGACTCGTCATTTGGATACCGGTCGTTCGGACATTTTAGGCCGAAGCCAAATCCGTCTGCATATCCCGCATCCGCCAGAAGCGCCTTAGCACCTTCAACATCAAATGCCGGACGCGCGTCGTTGGCTGTCGAATAACCGCTCATGGCTGGTGTAACCAGCTGGCTTGCCGCGGCCGCGTTGCCGCGCCAGATCGTTTGCAGGATGGCGTCGACGTTGATTGCCTTGGCCACCGCCTCGCGCACACGAACATCCTGGAACGGGTTCGCATCACCCGCGCTTGCACCGTACTTCAGCGTGTCTGCACCATGTGCAAACCCAAGCATCAGAACCCGTGTTTCAATCCCGCGAATAATGGTGATTCCATCACTAGACTCTAAACGCGCGGCATCCTGGATTGGCACAGGTTCAATAAAATCGACGTCCCCCGACAATAAAGCCGCAACGGCAGTCGCCGAATTCTGGATCGGTGTGAACGTCGCTAACGTGATGTTGTGCTCGACCTCATCCCAGAAAGCTTCGTGCGGCACCAAAGTCGTCGACAGGCCCGGTTGGCGGCCCTGAATTTTGAAAGCACCGGTGCCATTCACGTTCAGAGTGGCAAAGTTTCCGGCCTCCTTGTCCGGACGCGCGGCATTGTTCGCTTCACTCCAGCCCTTGTCCATCATCATCCAGTTGGCGATGGATGCAGGAAACAGCGGGTTCGGTGCAGATGTGTACATCTCAACCGTGAAATCATCGACAACTGTGACGCCCGTCACGGACGAAAACCAGCTGCGCACATCAGCAGACTCGCTCGAAGCCCGCTCATAGGAGAACATGACATCTTCGGCATCAAAGGCTGACCCGTCATGGAATGTGACCCCTTCACGGAGTGTAAATCGCCAGCCTTCGCCCTCACCTATCGGCTCCCACGCCGTGGCAAGCGACGGCTCAAGCGTCATGTCTTTCGACATGCGCACCAGCCCGTCATAAACGTTGTTCAAGAAGCCCAACACGGGGGCGGAGCTTACGGCGTGCGGGTCCATTGTTTGTGGATCGGTCTTTCCGGCCCAGCGGAACTCAGCCGCAGATACTTGCGTCGCCACCAAAGCAAGGGCGGCGGCCGTTGTGAGTAGTCGTGTCATACGTTTTCTCCCATGGAACTGCGGTTCGTGTGACCGCATGTGACGTCCTGTCCTACTCCGAAGGCGGGCAGATCAACAGGGAACTCAAGGAAATGTGAGGACGGGTTGCCTAGTTCCGGAACTGCGGGCCTTGAGAGACGACGGTTGGCTCTTGCTGGATAGGTTTTAGTGTTTCAAGTGCCGCGACAGAAGATGGGCCTGATCCTTCAATTCCAGGCACTCAATCTCGGCCCATTTGCGAGGTACGCTGCTCACCACGATCAGCGCACCAATTAGCCGCGCGCGGGGCCAAATACAGGTTCGTCGAGCACGCATTTAAATGGCAGCACGGACGCTCGAATGCGGCTTCAAACTCGGGAAGCTCACTTAGGTCAGCAATCCGCACACCTGCGCCACGCTCAACGATGCCGGCAAACATTGAATTTTCCTGCGCATATCGGTCCGCCAGCAGGTCGCTATCGCGCGTCAGAAACTGTGACCGCACGAAACCCGAAAAGCGTTCATCTTCCAAAACACAAAAGAAAGCGCCAGGCGCCTGACGTATCACACCTGCGGTTCGGGTGACTATGTCGGACCCGCGCTCGAAAGCACCGTCCAAGAGGCCGAGGTCCCCAAGGTCAAAACATGCAAATTTAATGCTGAGAGGCTTATCACTGAAGATCGCTCAAGCATGAGCACACACACCAGACTGGTAGCGCGCCGATGATGACCGGCGCTTCCAGAAAAATCCCCCAAATTCTCCTTCTCTCATTCGACTATCTTGTGTCTTACAAAGAGACATACACCGAAAGCCGCCAACCACCTGGAAAGAAGTGTTTTTCAGTGGAAAACCGGGCGGCCACATATCAAGATGTGCCCACCCGGAAAGCTGTTAGTTCAAGGTGAAGTACTTGAATTTCGCCGTGTCATCGGGCGCAACAATCGTGCTGACATTGTCAGACATGCCCCAGTTCAGAACCTGATGGTGGATCGGAATGTAGAGCTGCTGTTCCTGCACAACGGACCAGATATCCGCGATCATGCCATTCCGCTTGTCGAGGTCAGTCTCCGATGCCAATGCAACGATCTGCGCATCCAACTCAGGGTTGGAATAGCGTGTTCCGTTCCATGAGCCGTACTTCTCGCCTTTGGTGTGCGCGAGGAAGTTGAAGATGTACTCGGAATCGTAGGTCGGAACACCCCAGCCCAACATGTAGAAGTCGGTTTCAAGGTTGTTGATCAGTGGGAAGTGCTGAGCCTTTGGTTTGGCATCAAGGTTCACCGTCACGCCGATTTGCGCAAGCATGCCAACCGACGCCTGACAGATCGCTTCGTCATTGATATAGCGGTCGTTCGGGCAATCCAGCTGAATGCTGAACCCATCGCCATATCCGGCCTCGCCCATAAGTGCTTTTGCGCGCTCGATGTCGGTAACGGAAGCATCAAGCTCAGCCGTCCAACCATTGACGAATGGCGGTGAGATCATACCCGCCGGCTGCGATTGATCCCGCATAACGACCTGTTTGATCGCATCGCGGTTAATCGCGATGTTCATTGCTGTCCGCACGCGGACATCCGCAAGTGGGTTCTTGCCTTCGACACTGTCGTTGGCCAGGTCCGCGTCGCCCATGTTCATGCCAAAGAAGATCACGCGGTTCTGTGGTGCTGTCCGCACTTCCAGACCATCTGTGCTCGCCACGCGCTCAAGGTCTTGCACAGGCACGTCTTGCACAAAGTCTACTTCGCCTGACAACAACGCCGCAACGCGGGTCGCCGCGTTCTGGATCGGCGTATATTCGATCCGGGTTATTTCCATCGGAAATTCGCCCGTTCCCCAGTAATTCTCGTTAATTTCGAGAACCGTGCGGACATCGGGTTCGCGGCTGATCAGCTTGTATGGGCCGGTGCCGTTTGCATTCTTCGCCGCAAACGTATCTTCACCGCCTTCATAATCCTGAACCTTTGCAGCGTTGTTCGCCTCGGCCCAGTCTTTGTCCATCATGAACATATTGGTCAGGTTATTTGGCATAATTGGATTCGGACCATCGGTCACGATCTCTACAACATAAGCCGAAGGCGCCCGCACTTCGACGACCGACGCCAAAAGCTCTTTATAGTCAGAATCTGGTGTCATTGCCCGATCCAGGCTGAACTTCACGTCTTCGCTATCAAACGCGGCGCCATCGTGGAACGTCACGCCCTCGCGCAGGTTGAAAACCCAGATATTCGGGTCATCAACCGACGGACCCCAATCCGTAGCAAGTGCCGGCACCATTGCACCTGTCATGTCGCGCATGACGAGCGGTTCCATGATCTGGTGTGCAAGTGCCGAGGTTGGTCCCTCGTTTTGAGCGTGCGGATCAAGCGTCAACGCGTCGCCCGCGCGCGCCCAACGGAGTGTTTCAGCCGAAACCGAACCAGCGACAAGCGCCAGCCCGGAGGCTGCAATAAGTAGGTGGCGAACTGCCATATGAATGTCTCCCTGATATGTGTAACAACAAAACAGACTTCCGGTCCGAAGCTGGGAAGTCAAGCGTATGCCGCCAGGGATGTCATGGAAAATGGACGGCGGCGGCTAAGTGCCTTCGTCTTGCACAAATCGCTTATCGCAGTACCCACATTCAACCCAACCAGTTTTGGGGTCGATCTGAAGCCAGACACGCGGATGTCCCAACGCCCCCTCGCCCCCATCACAGGCGATACGGGCGCTTGTCACCGTTTCGGTTTCAGGGGGCGGATTGCCCACATTGGCTTCGGGGGTATTGGACATTGAAAAAGTCTCGCGCTTGAAGGTCTAGACGGGTATCTTAGCCATGCCGCCCCTGCGAGCAAGGCCCGTCGCACAGCAGTGGTGATTAAGACCCTCCCTTAACGATGGTTGAGTGCCAGGCAAAGGCCGTTAACCATCAAGCCACCTTCCTATATGCTCCAGACAAACCCCTAACGAATTTTAGCCGATATAAAGACTGATGCCACACCAACCGCCTCCCAGTTCACACGGCAACTTGCCCCGCCGCGTCCTTGTCGTCGGCGCGACCGGTACTGCCGGGCGCGCCACAAAGACGGCTTTAATTGCCGCCGGCCATCACGTCACCTGTATTGTGCGGCCAGAAAACGAAGACCCTGTCGCGCCCGGCGCACGCCTGCATTTTGCCAACATCACCGACACTGCAGCACTTCGTGACTACGGTTTTGCGGGCGAGACCTATGACGTCCTTGTCTCGTGCATCGCTTCGCGCACCGGCGCGCCTGCGGACGCCTGGGCAATTGACCACGACGCCAACGTCGCCTTGTTGGAACGGGCCAAGGCGTCAGGCGTGGGGCATTTCATTCTGCTGTCGGCGATTTGCGTGCAAAAGCCACTTCTCGCCTTCCAACACGCCAAATTAGCATTAGAAGAGAAACTGGTGGCCTCGGGGCTGAATTGGACCATCGTACGACCCACTGCATTCTTCAAATCGCTTTCGGGTCAGATCGCGCGTGTCACCGCAGGCAAGCCTTATCTGATGTTTGGCGACGGGCAGTTGACCGCGTGTAAACCGATCAGCGACCGTGATCTCGGAACGTTCATCGCTGGCTGCATTGACGCCCCGGATCGCAGGAACCGTATCCTTCCCATCGGTGGGCCCGGCCCCGCGCTGACCCCGCTTGAAATGGGCCGCGAGATCTTCAGATTAACCGGACAACCCGAGAAATACCGCAAAGTCCCCGTCGCAATGTTGGATGTGATCGCGGGGGGACTACGCCTTGCCAGCCGGATGAAGTCTGACCTGGGCGTCAAAGCGGACCTCGCACAAATCGGTCGTTACTATGCCACAGAATCGATGCTGGTCTTTGACAAGAACACAGGCCTTTACGACACCGATGCCACGCCGGAATTCGGCGAGGACAGGCTATTTGATTTCTACGCTGACGTGGTCGCGGGCAAGGAAACTGTCAATTTGGGCGCGCAAGCGGTGTTTTGACTGCCAGCCCAAAAGTCAGTGGTCGCTTACCTCAGCACACTACTGCGCAAGGATCGGCCCCAAAGCCTTGCCACCAAGAATATGCAGATGAAAATGCGGCACCTCTTGCAGACCGTGCTCCCCGGCGTTTGAAATAACCCGAAACCCTTTCTGCTGAAGCCCTTCGCCGTCGATAATTGCGGCGAATGTCCGCCAGAAGTCCGCGACTTCTTCAAGACCCGCGTTCGCAGCAAAATCGTCGATTGTGACGTACTTCCCTTTTGGAATCAGTAAGATATGCACCGGCGACTGTGGGTTGATATCACGAAAGGCCAGGCTGTAATCAGTTTCGGTCACTGTAGAATTCGGGATATCTCCTCGCAGGATCATCGCGAAGATATTAGTGTCGTCATAAACGTAGGTCATGGCTTTCCTCAGTCAGAAAAAGATAATGTTTCGGGCAATCTCAAGCGCTTTTTCCTGTTCGATCCCTAAAAGCTTGGCAAGGGGATCCGCACTGTCCTCAGGCGCAACATTCTTGCGGATACGATAGAATTTGGGGAACTGCTGATCGCGTTTCGCCTCAATCTCGCGGGCCAGATCATTGCGGGGAATTGGCGGCAAAGCCTCGAAATTCGTGGCTGTCGTCCTCTCGCGTGCCAGGCCAACGCGGCGCGTATGTCCTTGCAGGTGATCGTCGGTGTGCGGCAATCACTTTCCACCTCCGGAATAAAATGGCGTGCCAGCGCCTGAAAAAACGTCTCGTCCGGTAACCAGGTCGCGCCGAAGAACCATTCAATGTCTTTCCCCTGGTCAATAAACTCCAAGATCGCCTCAACGCACTGGCGCCTGAAACACCACCACAGCGAGCCGATCCTCACGGGCAATTGGGACGGAATACTCCGCTTCCAACTCAAGGTTTGCTGCACCTTCCTAGAGGCATAGCAACCCTTGGGCTGACTACGTTCATTAAAAAGATGGCGATAGACCAATCGCTCGTCGCAAAAGCCCGTTTTAACCCAACCGTCTTCAAAAACGTCAAATATTTCAATGCCATCTACGTCACGCGCGTCGAGGTAATCATGAATATAATCCGCACTTTTGATCCGCATGCAATCGCCAGACAGCAAATAGAAATGTGTCGCCACCTTATCACCAACCGAAGTGAGGCGTTCGGCCTGCGGCGTTATCGCGTCGCGGTCCTTGTGACACAAAAGGATAAAGGCAATCGTCACCATCCTGTGTCTTTCCTTGCCTATTGCGTGGTTTTCAGAGGTGTAGCCCAAGCCGCGCCATTGAAGAACCCTTGGGGTTTTCGGTTGGGTGGGAAGAGTGGCGCAATTAGCCCTGCACACAACAAGGCTGCCCAAAATAATGGGCTTCCCCGGCGCTTGGAGGACAGCAAAAACCGTATCACGGACAACGTTCAGCAACATAAAAGTCTCGCCTTTACTTGTGCGCGCCATCCCTACACCCGCATACTGTCGTCTTTTTTCGACAGAAATGCCGGCAAACAAACTACCCAAAGGCCAGATCGATCTGGACGAGGTCCACGCCCAACTTGGGAGTTAGGCGGGGCGCGTTATCTTGGAAGTGTAGGCCGCCACATGCTTGTCGAGCCGTCGGTTAAGCGATGACCCGGTCAATCGAAGCGTCTGCAAAAGCAGTTTCGAGGCGAACGTCATTGCCATAAAGTCAAACGAGACGAATAGGCGCGTTTGCGATGTCGACATGGCCTGCAAATCAACCACCGCCATACAAACGAGGCCGTTGCCTTTGCTTTCAATCGCATAGCCCTGACCCGGGTCTACCGAGATCAGCTCTGCACGCACATCGTATGGGCGGTCGTGCCATTTGAAGCGGGCGGTCCACTCTGCCCCGACCGAAGGCGGCGCAATATCTCCGCAACGCTCAATCTTCGTGCCGCGGTCCGACAACATCGCTTCAAATTCA
>NZ_CALJXO010000388.1:0-3136 GCF_937988555.1 uncultured Boseongicola sp.
CACGCGTTGTTCGGCGTGGTGCCGACCACAGGGCAAGTGCGTCTTCGCTGATCCAGACAGTCAGATCACCGCGCCGCCGTAGGCCTTCGTTGTACTCAGCCCAGTTGGTCACCCGATGCCTTTGCTTCCGGATCTTGTCACGACGATCGGCGTTGAACTTGTGCGGCATTTACAACATCCTGAAGGGTACAGACTGCATCGATATCAGCCGTGGGACGATCCCTGCAACAAGGCCCCAAATATGCAGCCTCGGGCCAGTTAGGCCGGGTCGGGAGAGATCTTGCGCCATCCGCGCTAGAGGCGCTGGCCATCTGTTGCCTCGGAGATCTTGTGCGAGGCCCGCCGGGATCAGACGCGACCCTCTCCTTAGGAGCCAATCTCGCGCACATCGGCTCCCATGCGCCGGGAGATCGTCTCGGCCATGCTTTCCAGAGATGCTACGATATTCTGCTCTTCTTCCGCCGATATGGCATCCGCGGGGATGCTGACGGCAAGACCGGCAATCGGCGCGTTCCAGGAATTGAGAACCGTCTTGCCAAAACACCGCATGCCCTCTTTGACCTGCTCATTGTCAATAGTGTAGCCCAGCTCCCTAAATCGTTTGAGCTCTTCGAGAAGCGCATCGAGGCTGCGTACGGATGCAGGGGTCAGCGCATCAGGAAACCCCTCGGAAAACAGCGCGCGCACCTCGCGTTCGCGCATGCCCATGAGGAAGGCCTTTCCTGTCGCGGTAAAGGCTGCGGGCAGTCGCGCTCCGACGGAGAAGGTAAAGAAATCATGATAGCGATCGGAGTTGCGTACCGCGATATAGACCACATCGGCCCCGTCGAGAACGGACAGGGTGATGGTCGCGCCGGGAAAATCCGATTCCGAATCCCAGACAGAAAGGAACTCGTCGGTGACATCGATGGTGCGTTTGAACGTGTTGGCCCAACGCATGATATGGGGCCCAATCCTGAAGCTCTGGTCATCGCGCTTCAGCAGCAGTTCATGTTCTAGGAGAGTCACGCAGATCCCATGGACAGTGCTTTTGGGAATGCCCATGCGTCTGCTGATCTCGGATATGGTAAGCCTTTGATCGGTGACGCAAATCATATCCAGTATCTGTACGGATCGATCAAGGGCGGGGACAAGGCGCCGCGATTTGACGCTGCGCTCATTATCCACTTTTTCTTCTGGTTTAATGACTTTTTTCAATTTGTTTATTTGCCGCCGCTTGGGATATCGTTCGGAGGGGAGTAAGGCGTTCAGCATATTGAACAGTTTTCAGTCAGGTCAAGTGGCTTCGGCAAAAAAACTTTGTAGCTGAAAAAACGCAATCCCGTAATGATAACATGCGCTTGGGAGGGTGGATGATGGCTATGAGTGTGCGCGATTGGGCTGTCAGGTTCAGCGATGCGTCTGACAATGATCCCACAATCGCAGCCATGGCGAAGTACTTCACCTGCAAGTATCTCTGGGATATGGAAGACGCGTCAGTCATCGTCGAGATGGTGGATGGCAAGGTTTACAGCATCAACGTGGAACCGGCCCCGCTCGACCCATGGGATTTTGCGCTCAGGGCATCGGCTCATACATGGCGCGAATTTGCGCGCCCGATCCCCAAGCCGATGTATCACGGAATTTACTCGGCCAGTTTCCGCAAGGATCTGAAAATCGAGGGCAATCATCTCGTCCTTATGCAGAACCTGCGCAATTTCATCATCCAGTTCGAACTGCTTCGAAAGGTCGGCGTGCCGGTCTGAGCAAAGAGAGTTCAACGTTCTGCACAACAGGAGGCCATCATGGCAAAGCACTCACCGGTCATCGGACGCTATGTGACAATCGACGTCGATGGCTATGAGTACAAGGTGTTCTACCTTCGTAACGGGCAGGGCACACCGCTTGTCTGTCAGCATACGGCGGGATGTCACAATCACCAGTGGCGCGATCTGCTGGAGGATGCCGAGGTAACGGAAAACTATGATGTGATCGCCTATGATCTGGCGCGCCACGGCAAATCCGACCCGCCGCACAATCGCGAATGGTGGAAGGAAGAGTACAAGCTCACCGCAGATCACTACATGAAGTTCATCAACACGTTCTGCGAGGCGCTGGAATTGCGGGATCCGATCTTCATGGGCTCGTCCTTCGGGGGCAATATCGCGCTGCAACTCGCACTGTATCATCCAGACCGCTACCGCGCCGTGATCCCGGTGGAAGCTGCGCATTACGCGCCCGGCTTCTACATCGACTGGTGGCGCCATCCGCATGCCAATGCCGCGCAGGTCTGTGGCAGCGGCGTCTGGGATCTCATGGCGCCCCAAAGCCCGGATATGGATCGCTGGCTGACATGGCATTATTACACGCAGGGCTCCGAGGTCTTCAAAGGCGATCTCTATTTCTACTCAGTGGACCACGACCTTCGCGGCAAGTTGGGCGGAATAGATACGTCGCGGTGCCCAGTTGTGATGATGACCGGCACCTATGACTATCTGACCCCGCCCGAAGTGACCGAAGAGACAGCGCGCCAGATCCCCGGCGGCATCTATATCGAGATGGAGGATATCGGCCATTTCCCGATGTCCGAAAACTATCCGCTTTTCCGAAACTATCTGAAAGAAGCTCTGCGTCTGATCGATGATAGATCCTGAGGCGGTATGGAGAATCCAAGATGAAGATCATCGAGTTCAATGAACGTGGTCAGCAGGTCGAAAGCGATTCCCGGTCTATAGCGCCGTCCCCCGGCACCTCATTTCTGGCGGATCGCCCGAAGGCCTCCCACCGGCCCAAGGTGCCGGTCAGTGCGGGGGTGGAGCTGCACATGTTCCAGACCGGAACGTTGAAGACGCGCAAGCACAACATCAAGATGAATCAGGGCGACGAGATGTGGGAAATTCCCGTGCCGTGGTACCTGTTGAAACATCCGATGGGCAATGTGGTCATCGATGGCGGAAACGCGGCTGAAGTGGCAATCGACAAGCGCGCGCACTGGGGAGATGCGGTGGATGTCTACGAGCCGCATATGGGCCTAAAGGAGCATTGTGTCGAACAATGCCGGTCGGTCGGGGTAGAGCCCGAGGATGTGCGTTACGTGGTCATGTCCCATCTGCATCTGGATCACACCGGCGCGGTCGGACGGTTTCGCAATGCCCAG
>NZ_CALJXO010000389.1:0-3824 GCF_937988555.1 uncultured Boseongicola sp.
ACTTTTTGAGAACTCCTTCTTGTGCAAATCCGGAAATGTCGAGTTTTCACACAGCCTCTCCGCTTAACCGACACTAGCAACTCGTGCAGCTAAAGTCCGGGTTGAGCCAACGAAGTCGAAGCCATTTGCTACGACCGACAATGAATGCGTAAAAGCCAATTTTGCGCCCCATTCCAAACAAAAATATATGCAATATGTGGTATGTGTTAATTAGTAATGAGTGCCAGTATGAGTATGATGACCTCTGTAATCAGAACTGATGAGATCTTACGTTGCCAAAATGGCACGTCAGGTCCGGCCTCTGATGCAACTCATCCGATATCTGCTATTGAGAAAATGCGTTCTCGCTTGCGCTATTTCTCAGAAATTGAAGTCGCTAAACTGGAAGATGAGTTGGATTTTTACACCTTCACAGGCATTGCAGGCTCTTATGTGAAAAAGCTTCTTCCAGTTATCTGACCGGGATGACCCCGGCCCCTCCGAAATCCCGCTTTGTCCCGCGTTGCGGTCACTTGGCCCAAGAACATGCTGCAAGATGCACGAATGGCCGGTCTGGCGAAGCTGCGGCGCAGCATCAGATCGACCGACGAGCGGCAGCTAAGGGCCGGTCTCAACGTTCGCCTATAGGATGAAGCCAAAACTGATGCTTCATAACCGGATGGCAGGCTAGAGGGTAGTGTCGCAAAGTTTCCGCCAAGCCGAAGTAAGCTTTGCTAGCGGACACACCTATCCAGCGAGAGCGGCGAACTGCGCGAAGCCAGACTGGTCTGACTGGTCAAATTGACCCTTTCGAATCATGTGCGCGACTTCAATTCCGGCAAGAGTAGCCGAAGCTGAATTCAGCGATTTGAACGTTTGCATCGGGCGAGTGAGCTTCTTGATGAAACGGTGATCCTGCTCAATGATGTTGTTTAGATATTTCGTCCGCCGGACAGTGATTAACCAACACCAACCGCACATCACGAGCAGGCAGTTCATGTTGAACAAGGCCGCCGTATTCGATCCACTTTTATCTATGACAACCTTGTCAGGCCAGCGATTGTTGCCGATGGCTTTCATAAAAAACGCGGTCGCCGCGGCTTCGTCACGTCGCTCGGAGAGCATGAAATCAAGGGTGTTTCCTAGTTTGTCGATTGCGCGGTACAGGCATGTCCACTCACCTTTTACTTTGACATAGGTCTCATCTCTCACCTGACAGGGCATTGCATAGCAATGTCCCGAGAAGGCATTCGCCACGAGCGGCCAGTCGGAGACTTCCAGCGATGCGCTTCTTCGGCAATAGCGCCCGCGTATTTCTCGACCCATCGGTTGAGCGTTGCATGATCCAAATCGACGCCACGTTCGGCCATGATCTCTTCGAGATCACGATAGGAGACCGGAAAGCGAACGTAGAAATACACGGCGTTTAGGATCACGGATTTCGGGTACTGCGCGCCTTTGAAACTGATCAACTCTTCAATCCTGACTTAGTCTCGGGAAAGTGTGGGGTCTGGCTAGACAGGCCCGGCAACGCAACTGAAATCCGAAACTTTGCGACACTACCACTAAGACCTAGCCCGCTCCCCTTTCCGCTTTTTTTGGTCGTAAAATCCGGCGTTATTGCTATTTCTTGAACATCTGGCGCCATACCAATGCCCGTTGAGGATACTCCCATAACGGCAGTCTTGCGACCTTCATCCGCATTCGCTTTTCGCTAAAGTGGAGCGTAACATAAGGCTCTCAACTGTCCCAATTTGATAGGACCACCCAATGCGAATAATTGATGTGTGCGAAGTGACCAAACCCATCGCCTCGCCCATCCGCAACGCCTATATCGACTTCAGCAAGATGACTACCAGCCTTGTCGCGGTGGTCACGGATGTGATGCACAACGGGCGGCGGATTGTCGGCTACGGTTTCAATTCTAACGGACGATACGGACAAGGTGGCCTGATCCGCGAACGGTTCCGAGATCGTATTTTGGAGGCCAAACCAGAATGCCTTATGAATGAGGACGGCACAAACCTCGATCCACACCGAATTTGGGCCGCGATGATGACCAACGAAAAGCCGGGGGGACATGGTGAACGTTCGGTCGCCGTCGGGACGATCGACATGGCTGTCTGGGATGCGGTGGCAAAAATTGCGGATAAGCCGCTTTTTCGTTTACTGGCCGAGATGAAGGACCGTGAAGCCGATCCGCGCGTCTTCGTATATGCAGCGGGCGGCTATTATTATCCCGGCAAGGACAACAGCGCCCTACGGGCCGAGATGCGAGGGTACCTCGATCGCGGCTATAACGTGGTCAAAATGAAGATCGGCGGCGCCCCGCTGGACGATGATCGGGCGCGGATCGAGTCCGTTCTGGATGAAATAGGGAGCGATGCGCAGCTTGCAGTGGATGCCAACGGTCGTTTCGATCTGGAGACGGCAATTGCCTACGCCAAGATGCTGCGCGAGTATCCGCTATTCTGGTATGAGGAAATCGGCGATCCGCTGGATTATGCACTTCAAGCCGCGATATCGGAATTCTATGATGCGCCGATGGCAACAGGCGAGAACCTGTTCTCGCATCAGGACGCTCGCAATCTACTCCGCTACGGCGGTATGCGCGCCGACCGCGACTATCTGCAATTCGATTGTGCACTGTCTTATGGGCTGGTCGAATACCTGCGCACATTGGACATCCTGCGGCAATTCGGCTGGTCGCCCTCCCGCTGCATCCCGCATGGCGGACATCAGATGTCGCTGAATATCGCGGCGGGATTAGGGCTGGGCGGCAATGAAAGTTATCCTGACCTGTTCCAGCCATATGGGGGTTTTCCTGATGGCGTTAGGGTCGAAGAAGGACACATCGTGATGCCAGACATTCCAGGCATCGGTTTCGAAGGCAAAGCCGATCTAATCAAATTGATGCAAGAACTCGCGGAGTGACGTTCTGGTAGATCACGTACACGACCTGGTACTGCAAGCAATACCTGAGATATGGTGACTTCCTACCAAACTACTCCCATCTTTCGCCGGCAGGTTCTGTTCGCTTCGGGTTACCAAGTTTACCCTCTTCGAAAGGGAGAGTCCGCGTGGGAAATTAATAAATGTGACAGTTCAATCTCAATGGCGGCTGCACCAAAGACTTGCATTCTATTGGTAAACTGTTCCGAGCAAACTGCTTTTTCTCGCAGCACCTTAAGCGCCAATACTATCCAGCGAGGGGCGATACATTAAGACAGACCCGTAAGGATTGGCGGTTCGGGCAATCCATTATTCCAAGAACCAACCTTCTTGAGAAGGGGGCGATGGTTGGTTGATGGATCGAGTAAACATGATCAACTGTAAATGGCTCCGGGGTTCATTATGTTGTTTGGGTCCAATGCAGTTTTGATGCGCTTGAGGGCTTGGCGTTTAGTGGCGTCGGCGTAGATTTCCATATCTTGTGCCTTTAACCTGCCTATCCCGTGCTCCGCGCTGATCGACCCTTGATATAGCGAGGTTGCATCATTTATGGCCAGCCGAACCTTGTCGATAATCCCAGGCTGCGCTGCGATAAAAGCTGCCTTTGCAATACCATTCGGGGGCAGGACGTTGTGATGAATGTTACCATCACCAATGTGCCCATAGGTATTGATTTGAAGGTCAGGATGAATCTCGAAAATCGCCTGGTAGGTTTGTTCTATAAACGCTCCAACCTTGCTTATTGGCACAGAGGTGTCGCTGTTGCAAAAAGCCCCACCCATCCGGTTGGCCTCAGGGGTATTTTCACGCAAGTCCCATAACCCCGTTCGCTGTGCTTCCGACTGTGCGATCACGGCATCAAGCAAAAGGTTCTGTTCCAAACAGTCCGCCAA
>NZ_CALJXO010000390.1:0-3263 GCF_937988555.1 uncultured Boseongicola sp.
ATCGACAATACAAAACAGATGATTGCCCCCGTGCTGATCGCCGGAAAAACAAGAGGAAGCGTGATCTTCGTGAATCGTTGCAATGGTGTGCAACCAAGATTCTCTGCGGCGTCTTCAAACGACTTGTTCACCGCCATCAGCGCAGTCTGGGTCATCAGAAAAACGAAAGGAAAGAACTTCAGTGTGAAAACAAGAACAATGCCGTGTGCGCCATATATTGTTGGCGTCTCGATCCCGATCCTTCCGAAAAAATTCGTGATAAAACCGTTGGAGCCGAGCATCATGATCCAAGCGTAGGCGCCAATGAATGGCGGAGATACTAGTACAAGAATTGCAAGCGTTGAAATCCAGGCCCGGCCCCACAAGTGGAAACGCGCGGTGAAAAATGCCAGCGGAATACCCAGCATACAGGCCCCTAATGTACCCAAAAAGCCAACAAACAACGTGTTCTTCAGTCCTTTGAGATAGAAATTCCGCGTAAAGACTTCGACGTAATTGCCCAACGTCCATTTCAGCGTATCGGCGTCAACAAAAGACAACAAAAGAACGCGAATAATCGGGATCAAAAGTAGTACGACAAGAACAACCAAAATAACGCCAGTCACGACGGTCCAAAAGTCAGGTCTGCGCAATTGCCTGATCATCCGACGCGCCGGCCAACTTCA
Source organism: uncultured Boseongicola sp. (assembly GCF_937988555.1). Taxonomy (NCBI): domain Bacteria; kingdom Pseudomonadati; phylum Pseudomonadota; class Alphaproteobacteria; order Rhodobacterales; family Paracoccaceae; genus Boseongicola; species uncultured Boseongicola sp. The sequence continues at coordinate 666 of NZ_CALJXO010000390.1, forward strand.
GTCGCCTCAAAGAAGGCCAGATCATCACGTTTAACCAATACCGTGACAGAACTGCCGTTGGCTAATTCAATAATAGCGGGGTCTGGGCGTGCCAGGGATTTCAACTGTTCGCCACCGTCGGTGATCGTAAGCACTTCCATTTCTCGTCCGATAAAACTGACATCTAATATCTTAGCCGGGATCGCGATCTCTTCAGGGCTCGGAGTGACGTGACCCGATGCAACGCGTAGCGTTTCGGGCCGCACGGCACAGGCGATTTCTGTAGCATTGAATCCTGCCGCATCGAATACTTTCGCCCCACTCGACTTCAGCGAGAATTGTCCCCCCTCTTTCGACAGGGACATGAAATTGCACGCGCCGACGAAGGTCGCAACAAACCTGTTCTCAGGGCGCAAATATATGTCGAGCGGGCTAGCCGCCTGCTGAATGACACCCTGATGCATAACGCAAACGGTGTCAGACATCGCCAAAGCCTCTTCCTGATCATGTGTTACATAAACCGTGGTTATCCCAAGATCGCGCTGAATACGGCGCAGTTCTGCGCGCAGGTCCACACGCAGGCGCGCATCAAGGTTCGACAGCGGCTCGTCCATCAAAAGCACTTTTGGGCGGATCACGACGGCTCGCGCAAGTCCGACACGCTGCTGCTGCCCGCCTGACAACTCGTGCGGCATGCGATCTGCGAAAGCACCCAGTTGTACAACTTCTAGAACGTCAGCCACGCGTTTTGAAATGTCCGACGCCAACACCTTGCGTTGCTTAAGGCCAAAAGCGACATTGTCGCGAACGCTTATATGCGGAAAAATCGCATAATCCTGAAACACCATACCGACGTCTCGCCGATAGGCAGGAAGGCCCTCAATCGACTTGCCATCAACTTCGATACGTCCGGCATTCTGGTCATGGAATCCGGCAATTGTTCTAAGCAGCGTAGTCTTGCCACATCCGGATGGCCCAAGAAGCGTAAAGAAGGATCCAGACGGAATTGAAATATTTATGTCCGACAGGGCCACCACATCGCCATAAAGCTTGCGGATTCCCTTAATTTCGACCGAAGCCATTCAGTTCACCCGCAATAATAAGGGGCCGGGTCCGGTCAAGCCGGACCCGGCGATTGTAGTTTACTTATTGAACGTCAAGCACCATGTCTTTCCACTGGTCAACAAGGCGAGCCCGGTTGTCAGCTGCCCACTTACCATCGTAGCCCACCGAATTCACTTGGGCCAACGGCAACAGCGCTGGATTAGACCCAACGTCTGAACGTACGGGACGACGCCCTTGTTCGGCCACAACCGTCTGTGCTTCTTGAGACAACATGAAGTCGAGAAATGCCTTGGCGTTGTCGCCATTTGGTGCCCCGGCAATCAATGCCATGGCGTCCGGTGCAATTGCTGTGCCTTCTGCCGGATAGACGATCTGCACCGGCCCGCCGCCTTCAACGTAACGCAATGCTGCGTCTTCGAGTGTCACACCAACAGCAAGTTCGCCGTCATTGACAAAACGCGGTACCGCGCCGGAGCTATCGGACAAAACGAAGTTTGAGAGCATACCTTTATAGACTTCCCAGCCCGCTTCTTCACTATCAAAAGCTTGCAGGACGGTCGCCAACTGAATGTAGGCGGATCCGGAGGCTTCGGCACGCGCTGACGAGATCATTTCGTCGTACATCGGATCAGCCAATGCGGCCCAGCTGTCGGGGACTGGCTTGCCGTCGAGTTTGCTCTCATTGACGATAAAAGTCATGACAACAGCGGTGAATGGGGACCACATATCGCTTTGTTTCATGCCGTCGGCAAGCATGTCGGTACCCGCGGCTTCGTAGGCTTCAAAAAGCCCCGGGTTAAAGTCGATCACAGTGCCATCCACGCTCCAAAGAACGTCGCCCATCGGAGAGTCGGCCTCAGCCGTCAAACGGTTTAGCAGTTCGCCAGAGCCCGCCTTGATGATTTCGACAGACGTACCGGTCTGCTCTTCAAACATCGGCACCAACGCGTCGATGAAGTTTTGCGGGACGGCCGTATACACCGTTACAATTCCATCCGCTGCAGCCATTGACGCGCTAATTGCAATCACGGACGCAAATGCCGTGGTCTTGATCGACTTTTTCATGTGACCTCCAAGAGTCGTTTGTGCCGGGTTGCTTTCCCGACCGCACACGGTGCATTCATCGCGCCGTCTGACTACATTGCATTCCAAAATATTATATGAGTCAATACCTTGGTACTGTCAGACGAATGATAACTAGTCTCCACTAGTGCACTCGCCCTGCCCGGCTCAAGACAGTTTTCTCTGACAGCGCCCTCAGGTCGTATGTCAGGCCCGCATCACGGTACGGGGCACCCAGAAGGCTTGATTGGGGCACAAATCAGCGGCAACATGCGGGAGAACGCATTCTCCTTGGGGAATGTCGGATACAAGTTTATCGGGTCGTTGTGTTTCCCATGCTCGACACCTTGAAACCGGACTAAAGGATAATGCAAGGCGCGAAGTGCTGACGCAGGATCAGATAGATTTTTACAACGAAAACAGCTATTTGATTGTTGAAAATCAAATACCGGACGATGTTATTGCTAATATTCGCACCAAAATCGCCCGGTT
>NZ_CALJXO010000391.1:0-8277 GCF_937988555.1 uncultured Boseongicola sp.
ATTGGCCCCAGACAGATCTGCGCCGCGAAAATCCGCGCCGGTGCAATCACTGTCTGAAAGATCCGCACGCACCAGCTTGGCTTCCTGAAAGATCGTCCCCTTCAGATCACTCTTGTAAAGAGAGGCCGAAGAGAGGTTAGAACTGGCCAATTCCGCCCCGGCCAGGTCGCACATCTTCAGGTTGGCATTTTCCAAGTTGGCAGAAAAGAAATCAGCACCTGACAAGTCCCGGTCGGCAAGATCGGCTCCAGATAGATCCAACTCGCTAAAATCATGAAAGTTCTGGTCTTTACCTTCAGCCGCAGAACGAAAACGTGCCCATTCTGTTTTGTGCTTCTTCAGGGCTTCAACGTTTTCTTTTCCAGAGGGCTCAGAAGTCACAGTGGTTTCCCTCCTTTACTTGTCCACGCATCACCCAATGCAACTTTCACTTCTCCCATAATTTGCTCAATGGAACGCCCAGACTTGGCAATGATTTCATCGACACTCCCAGTCAATCTCGCGCGATCCTTCGCATCCAGATCTTTTGCTGTGATCACAATAACTGGCGTTCCGGCAGATGGAGAATTAGAATCTCTCAGTTTGTGAAGAAATTCAAACCCGTCCATGACCGGCATCATTAGATCCAGAAGGACAAGATCAAATTTCTTGTTCTGAATAGCCTCCAGCCCAATTAAACCGTTTTCCGCCTCGGTAACATTCCAGTTCACTTTTTCCAGTGATGACCTGATATTAACGCGCGCGGCAGGATCATCTTCAACAACAAGCACGCAATTGCTTTTCCCCTTGGCGTATTTCTCAACAAACCCGCGGAGTTTTTTCCGGTCAACGGGCTTTTGTATCGCATCCACCGCGCCGAGTTCATAGCTCATGCCCCGATCTCCAATCATCGAGACCATGAGCACTGGTATGTCCCTCAGATTCTTGTCTGCCTTGATTTGTCGAAGTACCGTCCAACCATCCATCCCCGGCATCATGATATCCAGGGTAATAAGGTCGGGGGTCAGGTCCGCGGCCATTTTTAGACCTTCGTTGCCGTCTCGTGCGGCCTTCACTTCGCAACCTTCTAGTTCCAAGGATCTTGTAAGAAGGTCGCGGGCGGATTGCTCATCATCCACGACAAGCACCAGCGGTTTTTCCTTATGTACCCGTTCAAGTGTACTCAGAAGGAGATCGGGAGAAGTTTTAGCTGCCGCAATCGCGGTATTGTCGTCTGTTACGTCCATACTGGCTTCTACCTCCAGTCCCTCGTGTTGCTTGGTCACTTTCATCGGAATCTCGATGATGAAGCTGGACCCGCGGCCCTCCTCGCTTTCAACACGAATGTCGCCACCCATCATTTGTGCAAAACGCCGGGTGAGTGACAGACCCAAACCAGTACCACCGTAGTTTCGCGTTGTTGAATCGTCTGCCTGAGAAAACTCCTGAAAGATCTTGTCGAGCTTGTCAGCGGGTATTCCGATACCAGTGTCAGAAACGCTGAATCTTACCCAGTCAGAGCCGCGGTTTTCGTATTTCTCAACCGCAAGGGTGATCGTGCCGTTTTCGGTGAATTTAGCCGCATTCGAAATTAGATTGAACAGCATCTGCCGTGTCTTGGTCAGATCCCCATCAAGTTTTTCAAGTCCTTCACCAATTTCGACGACAAGCGTATTGCCATTGGTTTTCACTAGGTTCTGCGCGGTGTCGGCTACTTCGTTGGCGACATCTGAGACATTGAATGCCTCGATATACAACTCCATCTTTCCGGCTTCGATTTTGGAAAGGTCCAGAACATCATTGATCAGAGACAACAGGTGCTTGCCCGCAGCTGTGATTTTCTGCAGGTCTTCATGCATATCGTCCAACCCGTCGTCGTCCGCGTCTTCGGCGAGCATTTCGGAATAGCCAATGATGGCGTTCATTGGTGTGCGCAACTCGTGGCTCATGTTGGCCAAAAAGGCGCTCTTGGCGGCATTGGCAGCCATTGCGTCTTCTCTGGCTTTATTCACCTCAGCTTCCATTTGAAGCTGTATAGTAATATCCCGGGTCGTGCCAATGTACATGACTTCCCCATCACCCAATTCGATGACCTCAACCCGCAAATCCATTTTGAAAATCGACCCGTCTTTACGTTTTGCGTCAACGATGCGGATAGTACCAACAATTGTGGATGGTTCACCCAAAATGTATTTTTCAAGATAATAATCATGCTCAAGCGCAACTTCTTTTGGCATGAGTATCTTGACGTTGCGACCTATTACCTCGTCAGAAAAATAGCCAAAAATACGCTCAGCCGAGGCACTGAAGGACTGAATTATCCCCTTCTGATCAATGGTAATTATGCCATCTGGGCTGGATTGAATAACCTTGGCAATGCGTTGTTTGCTGTCTTTCAGATCATCCTGGATACGTTCCATTTCCTCATTTTTGGCAAGAAGGTCGATTTCCTTGTTCTTTAATTCCGTAATGTCCGAGGTAACGCCGACTTTATCACCGTTGGGAATGTGAGATAGCTTGAACTCGATTGTTCGACCGTTGTCCAATGTGCTCTCAGTGCGCTGAAAAGAAGGGTCGGTGTAAAGTCCAACAACCTCTTGGATTTTCTCATCCTTGGGGCCTGACCCGAAATCGCCTCGATTTACGCGGAACTTAATAGATTCAGCAATGTGCACACCGGGCTCCACCAGGGATCGGGGCAAATCCAAATGCTCAAGAAACTGATCATTGCAAAAAATAAATTTTAGATCCTTGTCCAATAGATGAATGCCGTTTTGCATGCTCGACAGGGCTGAGTTCAATTGCCCCGAAGTCTCTGCCAACTCATCAGTCTGTTTTCGAACTTCTTCCTCCAGATGAGCCTTTTGTTCTTTCACCTCGTCAAAGGCGTCTTTCATCGAAGAACGCATTTTCTCGAAGTCTCTTGCCAAATCACCAATCTCGTCACCGGACTGAACTTCAACACTATCGTCCAAGTTCCCGGAACTCAGGCTTTCAGCCATGCCCGCCAACACTCTAATCGGGCGGGTCAATGAGAGAGCGAAATAGTACGCGGTGAAAACAGCGCCAGCCAGGATCACAGAGGCAAGAACAATTAGCAAATCTCGCAATTTCTCGAAGTCGGCCAAGGCTTCTGCCTTATCGATTTCGCTCATTATGACCCAGTTGATCCCGGGGACATTCAGTGGGCGAAATGCTGACAGAACGTCTACGCCACGATAATCTGGAAAAATCTGAGTATCGGTTTCTCCCGCCAAGGCCGCACGGGTACCGATTGTATCGACCTGCTGTAAACCAATGGAATTACTCTGGCTCTCTATCTGCCGTACGATGTCTTCCGGAGTACCAATCTCGCGGATCATTTCAAGATACTGCTCGCGATCTTCGATCAGGAATCGTGACTGATTACGAAGGAGTAAATCTTCACCGACAAGATAGGTTTCACCGGATACACCCAGTCCGACATCCTGCCATAACTGATGGGACGTCATGATGTCATTGATTGTATCAACGGATATTTCGAAAATGACTGTACCAGTGCGCTCACTTGATCCGAACACCGGAGCAGCCACAAAGGCTGTCGGTCGCCCCAAGGCTGGCAAGTACTTCTCAAAATCTGAAAATACAGTGTCGCCAGCCTCCACTTTAGTGGCAGCCAACGCCACTTTTCCAAGATTGCTGTCTCTATGCGGGCCGTTGGTTAACGATGTCCCCAATTCAATGCCGCGGTTAGTGGTATATGCTACGCGCTGATCTTCCGCTAGGACGAGGTAAATAGACTTGATTTCGAATCGTTTAGTAAACTCTTGGAACTCTCCGGTGAGCTTTTTCTGAAGATCCAAAAAATATTTCCACGAGAACGAGGGTTGCTCGTTGGGCTCCGCGATTTGGCCCACAACTAATTCGGACTGTATGAGAAGAGCAACGGGATCATTGGGGACAAGCGACGAAATCAATACGTCATCAATGCCAGTCATCCGAGTTTCTTTGAGCCTAGGGCCAAATTCTTCGGAATAATAACGGGTGACATTCAGAGTATTATCTTCATTGGAGCCACTGGCAATGGTTGGTAACGAAACCAAAGCGTAACCCAGATCAGCAAAGGCCTCCGCGATCGAAGGTGCCAACGCAATCGTTGCCACTTGGTTGCTTACCAGATCAAAATAACCCTCTATCTGCTGTGCCTTCAATTCGCGAACGGCTGTAAGTCTCGCAAACGCGGCTTTTTCCAGGGCTGCTCTTGATGAGTATCCCGAAATCAACGCCGCGAGCATCACTGCAATCATTGTGATTGGGACTGTAATCAGGATTATTTTTGATCCGATTTTCAAGCGACTTTTCACGACACTTTTTCTCCCGCAATCTGGATGTCTGAGGCCAAGTGTTGGGCGGCATCTTCATTTTCCACTGCGTGTTCACTGATGTTCAACCCGGCGATTTCGTGTTCAGCGCTGACCCGCAAACGGAACACGCGATTGATAATCCAAAACAACGCATAGGAAATTCCGAAACTCCACGCCGCATATGTGAGGACGCCCAAGGCCTGCACAGAAATTTGCTCGCCGCGCGACAGCCCTGTTCCCAGAACCTCCAGGTCGCCGTAAAGGCCCGTGGCGAGCGTTCCCCAGATTCCGGCGGCCAAGTGTACCGGTATCGCGCCGACTGCATCGTCGAGGTGAAATTTTTCGAGCAAATCTTCTGCGAATACCACGACCATACCACCCACCAGCCCGATAAGCGCGGCTATTGGCGTGGATACTGCAAAACAATTTGCTGTTATCGCGACCAGACCGCCAAGCGCGCCGTTCATGAATTGTGTGACATTCAAATTGTTGTGCACCGCGTAGCCCAGCCCTCCGGCTGCAAGCGCCCCGACTGAACCCCCGATGATCGTGTTCACAAGGATCAAAGGCACACTTTCATCCATCACTAGAGTGCTGCCGCCATTAAAGCCGAGCCACCCTATGAAGAGAAGAAGAACCCCCAACGTCGCCAGAGGCAGGTTGGACGCCTTGATCGGGCCAAACTCACCGAACCTCCCGATACGGGGCCCAATGACCATCAGTAGTGCCAACCCACTCCATCCCCCGACGCTATGTACTACTGATGATCCGGCAAAATCCACGAAACCCATAGAAGCTAGGAAACCATCACCCGAGCCCCCCCCAAACGACGCCCACGACCAATGACCAGCGACAGGATAGACTAATCCGGAAATAAAGAGCGCGACGATCAGATAAGCGCCAAACTTCAATCTTTCAGCAACGACACCCGAAATGATTGTCACTGCAGCGCCGCAGAACATCACCTGAAACAGGAAGAAAACGGCTGTATCAGCACTTTCGGTGGAAAAGTCAGGTAGTACCAAACCGGTTCCATACCAGCCCGACACTGTGTCACCAAACATCAGAGAAAATCCGATCACCCAGAACACAATTGTCGTCAGACAGAAATCAGCAAGATTCTTGATGGCAACATTGATGCTGTTCTTGGAGCGTGTCAGCCCGCTTTCAAGACACAGAAACCCAGCCTGCATCAGGAAAACCAGGGCCGCACACAGTATAAGCCAGAGCATGTCCAGGCTGGACATCACTTGATTTCCTTCAAACTGACGGCCCGCGAAACAGCCATCAGGTCAACCCATCATACTAGAGATCTTACCCAGCAATCGTTCAAAGTCGATCGGTTTTGTATCGTAGTCATCGCAGCCTGCATCCATCGCCTTTTCCTTGTCACCAGCCATCGCATGCGCCGTCAGGGCAATAATCGGGATGGCTTGTGTCCTGGCGTCGGATTTCAAAACACCTGCAGCCTCCCAACCATCCATCACGGGCAAGCTCATATCCAATAATATCAGATCAGGAGGCTCGCTCCTTGCCATATCCACTCCCTGCTGCCCGTCAAACGCCATAACGACATCAAAACCCTTTTTTTTCAGCCGCCGGGACAGCATGTCACGGTTCATTTCATTGTCTTCGACAAGGAGTATCTTGGCCATTTCTGCCCTCCATCTGGGTGTAAAATTCGTGGTCCCAAAACGAAGTGTACCAACCAAAAGCAATGGCATCCAATCATGAACTATATTTGGATCGCCTTGTGTTTAGAAGTTACGCCAAGTCTCAGCCTAAAACGCTATTGTACACTTGAAACTCTATTGGGCAAGCCGTGGGCAGGAGCTGACAGAAAGGCTGGATCCGGCAATCCGGATTTGATATCATTGGACATGAGCCTACCGGTAGTCGATGGCTGGCACGCTGCAAGAGCCTTGAAATCCAACGCAGCGACGAAAGATATTCCCATTATCGCGCTGACCGCACACGCCATGGCTGGTGACAAGGGAAAGGCCCTGGAAGCTGGTTGCGTTGACTATGACTATGACAAAAGCCAGTGGAGCTAACCCGATTGCTGGAGAAAATTGGGCAATGAATCGAGGCCCGGTCAAAAAGTCATGAATGACACTCGGGAATCCAGGCAAGATTCCGTCAAATCGGCTCTCATTGAAGGCGGTGAAGCGCTGCTTAAAGCAAAGAAGATTTTGGCAAGTGAACCGGATCTACTTAAGCAAGCAAATCTTAGTGAGTTTGATCTTAAGGATCTGGACCTGTCCTCCCTTGATCTTTCCAGTTCAGACTTATTTCGTGGCCGTTTCGTCGTAAAAATCTAAAAATTCGTCATTACAGGGTGCAGAGATTGCTCACGCTGACATGCGCCAAGTTGCTCTCTGCAAAGCGGTTCTTCGGGGCGCTATCTTGCAAGAGTCCGCCCTGTCCGATGCTGACCTTTCCTCAACCGACTGTCGTGGCGCTGATCTGCGGGGGGCAAATCTCAGACAAGCAAAGCTTGCAGGTGCGGATTTACGGGGCGCCGACCAATCACAAGCCGATCTAAATGGCGCAAATCTTGCTTACGCTGACGTAGCCGGGACCAAATTTCATTTCACAAAATTTAGTGAAGCAAATGTTACATATATTCGATACGGAAAGTATCGCGAAATGGTCGGAAACTACCTCGGTGTCCGCGGGATAGACAATTCCTTTGGCAGCGCGCTTTTCGTTCGCGATGCGAAGGGCCAAGACTACATTGACACCTTTTTTCAGACCCTCATGGACCGACCAAACGGGCTGGTTAGGTCGATCGAGCTGGTACTTTTCCGCGGCCGGGCCCTGATCGATCACGGTCGTAGTTTGTTGAAGGTCTCTCTATATGCAGTGATTGTCGCGATGCTTTACGGGCTGGTTTATCTGGCCGATCTGACACTGGGCTGGAATGTTATGGATTACTCCAATTCCGCTCAAACTTGGTTTACACCATTTTATTATTCAGTCGTGACTTTCACGACACTTGGCTATGGCGACGTAACCGCAAACTCTTTGCTGGGTGGGTTGTTGTTCATAAGCGAAGTCATTGTGGGCTATTTTACACTGGGACTATTGTTGGCCATTCTTACCAACACTATCGCACGACGAAGCTAGAGAGCCCTCTTTTCGTTCACAACGAACTCAACTTTTCATTTGTTGACATGACCTTAAGATACTTTTACTTGTCTCGCTCCTTACAGACTCAAACCGAAAATTGATTTGATCGCCGATGGATACTAGTAAAACGGGAACCTCGATTAAGCGCCTTGCTTTTGGTGACGGAACACCACGAAAGGCTGCCCTGACATCGCTTGTCGTCGGTACTGTTCTTGTGATGATAAATCACGGTGATGCGATCATTTCAGGTGTTTCTCCTCCAATTTGGAAGATTGTACTTACTTATTGCGTTCCGTATCTGGTTACGACCTGGGGCGCGGTGACCGGAAAGCTCTCGGAATTGAAAAGCCAATAGCTCTGGACTGACGGTTCAATTTGAAAATTTTGCAAGAGACAGCCGCGAAATTCTGATTGTCAAACCGGGATTCTTTAGATTTGCTTTTCTTTTGAGGCAATTGAGTTTGATTGCGCACATCCACTGCGGTTTGGTGCCAAGGCGCTGGCAGACGCTGCCAATAGGCTGACAAATGCTGCCGATCGTCCTGGCAGCGCCTTCCACACCCCCTACTAACCCTCTGAAATGCATAGCTAAGTGTTTACCCGGACAGTCAAAACGGCCCAATTTGACAGTTAACATACTGATTTCATTGAGTGAAACGCCCCTGCAACGCGAGTTGCGTATGGTGTGTGGAATTTGCCCCCGCGAGGGGCAGTAGCGCGTAACTTCACTGAGTTGATAACTCGTTGAAGTATCTCGCAAAATACCTGCGCCAACGCAGCCTAAGTGGCGGCTGAACGAAGCGGGCGAGTTGTTCCCCCGCGT
>NZ_CALJXO010000392.1:0-2776 GCF_937988555.1 uncultured Boseongicola sp.
ATCAGAATATAGCCTCTTGTTAATTGTTATTAGTCGTTCAGCTTAACAACGCGATTGCCGAAAGCTTCGCCTTTCAGAAGGCCAACAAATGCCGCCGGGGCTTGTTCCAGACCCGTAGTCATTTCCTCCCGATATCTGGTCCTTCCTTGCGTAACCCAAGGATTTTACCGATCTGTCCAACCGTGGCGCCTACGGGGCCGCTGGCTCCGGCGACCGCAAGGGTTCACCCGCTTTGGGTTCTCCAATCTGCGTCAGTCCGGCCCAGGCAGTTAGCCCCGGCATGCCGAGCACACCAAGTGCCCACGAGGAATTCTGAGGGTTCTTGCCCATGTTGATCACGCCGGTGCCGTCGGACAGCGCATAGTCCTGCCAACCGCCAAACGCAACGACCCAGTCACCCGTTTCAAATCCGTCCACACCCGAGCTCACAACCTCTGCGACTGTGCCGCCAACCATGACCGCTCCGATTTCCACCGGAGCAGCATAGGAGGGTGCGTCGCTCGTCCGTCCCCGCATGTATGGATCAAGCGAAAGGTATTCGTTGCGCAGCAACATCTCACCCTCCCTCAGGGTCGGCAGATCCCCAGTTTCCAGACGTAGGGTTTTGTCGTCGGGTGCGCCTTTGGGGCGTTCGGCCAAAACAAACTTGCGGTTCTTGATGCTGGATTGCGGCGTGGTCAGGGTCCTTCTTTGATCAGGCCCTCGGCCTGACAGCTATTGTTTTATGCGATACCCGCACGGCCCATAAAGCACGCCGAACAACGTCTGATAATTGAGGGATTAAGCTTAGATTCAAGTAGACTTGCTTAACTCAGAGGTATGTTTTCAGAACTCAAATACAATGCCTTCACACGACCATCTTCGCATTGATCGCCCGGGCTTACTGACCGCTGCATCCCACACCAAACGAACTGCTCGTTGGTGATTAAAATCATTATCAAAACGATTTATCTATATATTTATGCAATTTTTTGCATTAATCTTTCATTTATGCAATATATTTCTTGTTATTGTGTCGATTTCTCTCTACGATTTTGGTCCTGGGCCAAGCTTTAGGTGAAGCATCGGTCCTTTGGATTGGATGCATGGTTGGGGCACAGAGATGACCGCATTAGTTGAGCTTCGTGGAATCAAGAAGTTCTACGGCGGCGTAAAGGCGCTAAAAGGTGTCGATTTCGATATTGAGCCCGGCGAAATACACGCGCTCCTTGGCGAAAACGGCGCAGGCAAATCAACTTTGATGAAAGTCCTCGGTGGCGACATCATCCCCAACGCGGGTTCAATTGTTGTTGCCGGTCAGCCCGCAGATTTCCGCGGGCCCGCTGATGCAAAAGCAGTCGGCATTCAGGTGATACACCAAGAACTTGCCCTTGCGCCAGACTTGTCAGTTGCAGAAAATATCTATCTCGGAAATCTGCCACCAATCATTTCATGGTCAGCCCTCAACAACTCTGCGGGTGAGGTCCTGAATCGGTTAGGTTTTGACATAAGGCCCAAGGAACCTGTGGGCAATTTACCCATAGCATTGCAGCAAATCGTCGAAATCGCAAAAGCCCTTTCGAAGGAAGCAAGGATAATCGTCTTTGATGAACCCACAGCTGTACTGTCGGGAAAAGATGCCGAACGTCTACATGAGATAATGCTTCAGTTGCGTATGAATGGTGTCGGAGTCGTCTACATCTCCCACAGACTAGACGAGGTATTCGACGTCGCAGACCGCATGACTATACTGAAGGACGGCGAAACAGTCGGGACGGTAAATGTCAAAGACACGGATATGAATAAGATTATCCGAATGATGGTGGGAAGACCCATGGAAACGATGTTTCCGGAGAAGAAGCCAACAAAGATCGGTGACGAAGTTCTGCGCGTCGAAAGTCTTAATCGCGGCCGAGAAGTAATGAATGTGAGCCTTTCAGTAAGATCTGGTGAAATTGTTGGCCTCGGAGGCCTCGTTGGGTCTGGAAGAACTGAAACTGCAAAAATGATCTTTGGGGCCGACCCTAAAGATTCCGGGGAAATTTTCCTGAACGGTAAACCGTTAAAATTGAAATCCCCTCACGATGCAGTTCAAGCCGGCGTTAGCCTCTTGCCAGAGGACCGCAAAGGCGAAGGTGTAGTGATCGACTTTCCAATCAGCGTTAATTCTACGATGGCTGGGATCGGTAAAATCACCAACGGGTTTGGGTTTATCAAGCGACGCAAAGAAGGCCGCGAGGTTGCCGAACTGGCCAGAAAGCTTACTCTCAAATGTGGACACATCGACGACGCAGTCAGTACTTTATCGGGCGGAAATCAACAGAAAGTCGTTCTTGCAAAGTGGGTTTTTGCTGGCGGTGATGTGATCATATTTGATGAGCCAACGCGCGGAGTGGACGTAGGTGCAAAATCCGAGATCTATGGGCTCATAAATAAAATGGCCGAAGATGGCAGGGCTGTCCTGGTCATTTCGTCCGAACATCAAGAGTTGTTTGGAATATGCGATCGCGTGCTGGTTATGGGCAATGGCGAATTACGCGGTGAACTAAAGCCGGCTGACTACTCCGAAGAGAACCTTTTGCATCTTGCAATGGCATCTGGAGCGCTTGAAAAAGATGGAGAAAGCCATGACTAATACGCCATTAGATTCCGCTACAGATGTAGAAAAAGGCCGTCCATTCAATCGCGCCGAGTTCATCGAGAAGTACAGCACTTTTGGAATTTTTCTGATCCTATTTATTGTCGCTACAGTTTGGACTGATACGTTCCTTACTCAACGAAACCTGCTCAATGTTCT
>NZ_CALJXO010000393.1:0-13264 GCF_937988555.1 uncultured Boseongicola sp.
CCTCCTTCACCAAGGCTTTCAGACTGTTGCTTCAGTCCACAATCCTGGCGGTGGGCGCCTATCTCGTGCTTCAAAACCAGCTCACAGCAGGTGCCATGATTGCGGCCTCCATCCTATTGGGTCGCGCCCTGGCGCCAATTGAATTGGGCATCGGACAGTGGCCGATGGTTCAAAGGGCACGCGTAAGCTGGAAGAGTTTAAAAGAACTCCTGGAGGCTTTTCCAGAAGACCGCGCGTTGACTGAGCTTCCCCCTCCTTCCGCGCAGCTTGACGTTACGAATGTCTCCCTTGTCATCCGCCGAGGCGACAAACCTATTTTGAACCAAATCTCACTCTCTGTCTCTCCAGGTCAAGCGCTCGGGATCATTGGCAAAAGTGGGTCCGGCAAGACCACGCTGGCGCGCGTCCTTGTGGGCCTGGTCAAACCGGTTGCCGGCGACGTCCGGCTTGCAGGGGCAACGCTTGATCAGTATGGCGCGGAGAAGCTCGGACGCTATATCGGCTATTTGCCACAAGACGTGCAGCTGTTCCCCGGCACCGTGGGCGAGAACGTCGCCCAAATGGAAACAAACCCACATGCGGAAAAGGTCGTGGCAGCCGCAAAGAAGGCGCGCGTTCATGAAATCATTCTCAAGCTACCAGACGGCTACGACACATTAATTGGAGTGGCCGACGCACAGCTCTCGGGAGGGCAAAAACAGCGCCTGGCATTGGCACGTGCCCTTTATAACGATCCAGTCCTGCTTGTTCTGGATGAGCCAAATTCCGCTTTGGATGCGGAAGGCTCCGAAGCCCTGAATGCGGTCGTCAACACAATGAAAGCCGAAGGCAAGGCCGTCTTGATTATGACCCATAGGCCAACGGCTATCTCGACCTGTGACAATCTCCTCGTCGTGGATCAAGGGAAGGTCGCAGCCTACGGACCCAGGGACGAAATAATAAAATCCATGATGAAGAATGCCGGCGACGTCCAACGCGCCGTTGGTGGGGGCACGCCATGAGCCAGCGAGTTTGGGGGGCCCGATTGCCACTAACCCTAGGATTTGGAGCCGTCGTCCTACTTTTGGGTGGCATTGGAGTTTGGAGTGTCCAGACCGAAATTGCAGGGGCCGTTGTGGCCTCCGGCAAAGTACAAGTCGAAAGCCGCAGTCAGGTCATTCAGCATCCAGAGGGCGGTGTTGTCGGTGAGATTCTTGCGCACGACGGTGACACGGTGGCGGCCGGAGACATTCTTGTGAAACTCGACGGGACTTTCTTGAGTTCCGAACTGGCCATCATCGAACAACAGCTCGTCGAGATTTTCGCCCGTCGCACTCGACTGGTAGCAGAACGTGATGATGCAGATGACTTTACCTACCAAGACCGTCCTGAATTTATGATTATTGAAACAGCAACTGTCGAAGATCAACTTGCCGGGCAGAAAAACCTTTTTGAAGCCCGCAAACGCTCATTGGTGCGGGAACTTGAGCAACTCACGGAACAACAGTCTCAGATCGAAAGACAGATCGAAGGCGCCGAATCTCAGCAGGTCTCCTTTGAAAAACAGCTTACCCTCATCGAGCAGGAGCTGGCAGATGTGCAGTCGCTGTTTGATAAAGGTTTGGTCGAAACCACGCGCCTCCTGGCTCTGCAGCGCCAGCAAGCGAGCCTTGAAGGGGAAATCGGTCGTCTGACATCAAGCATCGCCGAAAGCGCTGCCCGTATCTCGGGACTAGCAATCGAAGCCCTTCGCCTTGCTGACGCGCGCCGTGAAGCTGCCATTACGCAGCTTCGTGACATCCAGTATTCTGAGATAGAGCTCAAGGAGAGGCGCTTGAGTTTGATTGAGAGACTGTCTCGCTTGGATATCCGGGCGCCGGTCAATGGAATTGTCTTTGATAGCCGCGTATTGGCCCCCCAGGCTGTCATTTCTGCGGCTGAGCCTATCACGTTCATTGTTCCTGGTGATCAGCCGCTCCAAGTCTCGGCGCGTATTGATCCCAACGACATTGAACAGGTCTATTCCGGCCAGGATGTTCGGTTGATGTTTACGACGTTTAGCCGGCGGACGACACCGGAAGTTCTGGGCAAGGTCGTACGCGTCGCAGCAGATGCACAGACAGATGAGGTCACCGGGCTTAGTTACTATGAGGCCATTTTGCGGCCCGATGCCGAAGCGCTTGCGAAGCTGGAAAACGTAGAGCTTCTACCGGGTATGCCCGTTGAGGCATTCCTCAAAACAGAAGATCGAACGCCTTTGTCGTATTTGACACAGCCGCTTACAGTTTATTTCCAACGCGCGTTCCGTGGGGACTAAGTTGTGCTGACGGCATTTCATGCAGGTGGCCACGGACGAAGATTAGGCAGTTAAAGTTCATTCGCACGTGTGTCTCTCTTTTGTACACTCGCCGGCCGACGTGAATTCTCTACAGTTGCGTCTTGGAGTTTACGCCGTCTGCAGTCTGCCAAAGCACGAGTGGCGTTTCAACGCAGAGCGCTTGCGGTGTAGGCGCGCAATTGGGCGTCCGTGGACGTACGAATAACTAAGCGGCCACCTTTTAAGGAAGAACTTGGCATCGATTTGGTAGGTCACAACGCACCGACGAATTTAGCGCTTAGCCTGGAACATCAAATCTGACTTCATGTCACCAATAGGCAAACGAGATATGCCCATGGCAGCCACTGTGCAGAACCATCGGTTCGAGGCTCTGGAGTGTACGCGGTGTGGATTAAGAAAGCGTTTCTTCATTTTGCTCGGTGAGAACCACGGTCGGCTATGTGACCTTGTGTTATCGTCAACTTCTGGCAATATTTTGATATAGGGCAGTGCCAAAACTAATGGTCCCCCAAGCCCTTTGACTATTGACTGCTTTAGCGAGGTTATCTTTCGTGGCTAAACCTGATGTCGCTCCCGCCATCTTGGCAGAGCTAGCGCCAAACGGAACGCTGCGTGCGGGTATAAATCTGAGCAACTTTCTATTGGTAACAGGCAAGGCCCCAAATGGTGACCCGGTCGGAGTATCCCCTGATATGGCGACGGAGATTGCGACCCGGCTTGGAGTTTCAATTCAGTACGTCTTGTATCCCGATCCCGGTTCACTGGCGGACGCCGCAGAGAAAGGCGAGTGGGATATCGGCAATATCGGCGCAGAGCCGCAGCGCGCAAAGACAATTGCATTCAGTGCAGCGTATTGTGAGATCGAGTCTACCTATCTGGTGCCCGCTGGATCACAGATCCGTTCGATTGCTGAGGTTGACCGACCAGGAATTCGTATCGCAACCAAGGGACGAGCCGCCTATGGACTTTGGCTTGAAAACAACCTCCGCCATGCTGAACTCGTGCAAACTGACAGTATCGATCAGTCCTTTGATGCCTTTGTTGAACAGAGGCTTGATGCGCTTGCTGGATTGCGCCCGCGCCTCATCGTGGACGTTTTGCGACTACCAGGTGCTCGCCTCCTTGACGGGCAGTTTAGTGCGGTACAGCAAGCGATAGGGACCCCGCGCAAAAACGCCGAAGCGGCATCTTGGCTCTTTAAGACGGTCGAGGATCTCAAGGCATCGGGCTTTGTTGCCGACCTGATCACAAAGCATAAAGTCGATGGATTGAGCGTGGCTCCAATCGTGTGAAAGCTAGAATTCGTACAATTGCGTGCGTTCAGTTGCGAACTTGCCGATGCTGGAGAATACGTACACTGCAAGCGCAGGCTACGCCACTCTAGCCGCGGGTCTTGTCAGTCTAGGACTTCAACTCTCCGGGTCTCCAATGCCTGCTTCACGGAACCTTATGCTGTCGCGAAAGGAGCGAAAAACCTGGCGTATGCGCTCTGCTCCCAGTGCATTTTCTCAACCACAGCTTGGACGTTTCGGCCTCAAATTGATCCAACGGCCACTTCCAGCGTTCTGGTCTTGTGCACATATGGTGGCACCAAGTCGGAGCGGAACGTCACTGGGGTGCCGTCTTTAGCTCGAACCTTGGGAATACGTACATTCACCGGGCCAATGCCCGTTTGAACCGGGCGCGCTGGGTGATGGCCGTTGCGAACAACTGCCGCATGACCTGCTGCCGTGCGTGCCTCCGCAAATTGCGCGAGGAAGCCTTCCAGCTCAGCTTCAACCGCAGTGGCTATCAATTGCCGCGCGCCTGTTCTCAGCAAATCCGTCAATGCGTCCGAAATCCCGTCTCGACTGGAAAAATCAACAATGTTATCCGTTTCGATGGTGGTGTATCTCCTGCGGTTGGGTTGGTGTCTCGCAACAACAAACCAACCAGATACGCCGCCAACCTTCAAATCCCCAAAACACCAGATTCAGTCATAACTCGCCAATAAACGCTCCCGAGGCATCGGTGATCTTGCCCGCCAGTATTGATTGAAGAGCGCACGGGTTGATCAGTCAACGCTTGGACAACGTCATCAATCATCGACGCCCCGCGCTCACTACCATTAGGATCGATGAGCACGGCACCATCAGTTGTGACGATCAAACCGAATGTCGCATTATTTCCTAAATATTCCGAATTACGTTGTTCCGGCGGACCTACAAGATCCCAAATTTCCTCGGTCACGTTTTGCACCTGTAGAATGTCCGCACTCACGGGAAGGCTGACCCCAAGGATGAAAGCGAGTGCTAAAGCGAATGCTGCAATTTTCACTAGCTTATAACCCTATAATATTCACTTAACTGAATGTATGGTGTGGATTGTGTGGACTAATCAATACAAAGCCACGCGCGCACACCAGTTTCCGCGTGGTAATCTGGAGATGAAACTCGTTATAGTCGCCAATGGAAAAGGTGCGCCTTTTGATTGCAAGAAGCACTCTACTTTGCGCGGGAGGTGGCGATTTCGGTGAAGCAAATGAAGAGGCAATAGCAGACTGACCCATGTCAAAGCCAACTGCCAGACAAGATGGAATAGTGGAAATCGAAAACGGGAGAACCCAAATGGACTTAGAGAAACACAAGAAGTTGCTACTGGATCGTCGGAGTGAGTTGACGGGTCATCTCACGGACTTGGACAACACGCTCGACGAAATGCCATCCAAGGATTGGGAGGATCGTGCCTCGGAGCGGCAGGGTGACCAGGTTCTCGAGACCCTTGGTCATGTCGAGATGGCCGAGCTGAACCGGATCGACGCTGCCCTGGTGCGCATCGAGAGCGGCACTTACGGTGTGTGCCAAGTGTGCGGGAGTGCTGTTCTGGAAGCTCGCCTGGAGCTATTGCCAGATACGCCTTTCTGCAAAAGCTGCGCGCCCTAACCTGCTTTGGCTGGGTTGTGTCAGATGAATTCAATCTCTCCTCTACGAGGTCCGAGAGCGATCTAAAACTTGCCACCCACCATAGCGGCACTGGTCAAAACATAGAAGGGTGACTATTTTCACCGGTCTTTCGTTATAGGAAGAACGAAGGTCGGCTTTTTTGTTAGCATCTGCCAGTCGTATCTGGCGACTTTGCGAGTTTGTCTCGCAACGCTTATCTTAAATTGGCCCCATGATTAGGCTCGGGACAAAAGCGTTCGCAATCTAGTTGCCAAGCGAAACCCTCAACGATCTGGCGGCTTTGCTCGACGACAAAATTTCATGACGACCTAGGCGTCACTGACGCCTTCAGGAAAGAAACACGCTGCCATATTTAGCGTGCCGGTCAGTTCGGGAATCTCTTGCCTGCATCTGTCTTCGGCCTTCCAGCAGCGAGGGGCAAAGGGACATCCTCTTGGAATGTCCAGTGGCGATGGAAGCTCTCCGCTGAGTTTGATCCGATCCTTGCGCGTGGCTGGTTCTGCGCTTGGTGTGGCTGACAAAAGCGCACGGGTGTAGGGATGCCGCGGTGTCTCAAAGACCGCCTCTTTCGGGCCAGTCTCAACCGTGCGACCGAGATACATCACAATTACATTGTCCGCGACATGGCGCACGACGCTCAGGTCGTGACTGATAAAGAGGTAGGCCAGCTGCAATCGGTCCTGCAATTCAGTCAGCAGGTTGAGAATTGCACTTTGGATAGAAAGATCGAGCGCAGACACAGGTTCGTCCAGCACAAGCACCTTTGGGTCCAGCATCAGAGCGCGGGCGATCGCAATCCTCTGGCGTTGTCCACCAGAGAACATATGCGGATAGCGGTCAAAGTGTTCGGGCCGCAGGCCGACCATCTTCAACATTTCACGCGCGCTCGATTCACGCTCTTCTCGGCTGAGGTTCGGGCGGTTGATTGTCAAAGGCTCCTGTAGAATTGCCCCAATCCGCTGCCGGGGGTTCAGTGACCCGTAAGGGTCCTGGAAAACAATCTGCACAGATTGCCGCAGATCGGCCCAATCGGATGGCAGCACCGGCTTTCCATCGAGTTTCAGTTCGCCCTCTGTCGGTGCTTCAATCATCGCAACCATACGGGCCAGTGTCGATTTTCCGCATCCGCTTTCGCCAACGACCGCCAAGGTCTTGCCGGGGCTCAGAGCAAAGTCGAGCCCTGCAACCGCGCGCAACACACGCGGTTTGCGAAACATGCCATCACTTATGGAATAGTGTCGATGGAGCCCGGTGGCTTGGATGACAGGCGCGGTCATGACGCGATCCCTTCGCCAGTGTTAAGCGGGTAGTGGCAGCGAACATTGCCCAAGTCCGTGCCTGCAGTTGCCGGAGGGGTTGTTTTACAGGTGGCATCCGCAAATTTGCAGCGTGGAGAAAAAAGGCACCCGGTTGGCCGGTCAAACTGGCCTGGGACAACGCCCGGAATAGTGGGAAGCAGCCGTTCAATCGCACGCTCTGGCAGCGCGTCCAAAAGCGCTGCGGTGTAGGGATGGTGCGGTTTGTTGAACAGCGGCCCGACTGGTTGTTCTTCGATCTTTTGTCCGGCGTACTGGACGCTTACCCTTTCGGCAGTTTCAGCCACGACACCCATATCGTGGGTGATCAAAACCAGACCCATCCCGGTTTCGTTGCGCAAATCTGCGAGCAGATCGAGGATTTGTGCCTGTATGGTCACGTCTAGCGCTGTTGTCGGCTCATCTGCAATCAGTAGCTTTGGCTTGCAGGAGATGGCCATGGCGATCATTACACGCTGGTTCATCCCACCGGACATCTGATGCGGGAAAGCCGTCAGGCGCTTTTCGGGGTCCGGGATGCCGACCTGCTCAAACAATTCGATCGCGCGACGGTGCTGCGCAGCACGGTCAAGGCCAAGGTGATATCGCAGCGATTCTTTGACTTGCCATCCGACCGTGAAACAAGGATTCAACGCCGACATAGGTTCCTGAAAAATCATCGCCAGATCATTTCCAACGATCCGGCGCCGCGCATTTTTGTCGATGCGCAATAGGTCCTTACCATCAAAGGTGATCTCGTCCGCGGTCACTGTCGCGGTCCATGGCAGCAGTCCCATCAGCGCGAGCATCGACACTGATTTACCCGATCCACTTTCGCCGACGATTGCGAGGATTTCGCCAGGATCAACATCGAAGTCGACGGCATCCACTGCCTGAAACGCGCCCGACGCGGTAGAAAATGCCACGCTGAGGTTACGGATGCGCAAAAGTGACATGGCTCAGCTTCTCTTCAGTTTCGGGTCGAGCGCATCACGCAGCCCGTCACCCATCAGGTTGATGGCAAGCACTGTGACAAGGATTGCAAGACCGGGGAGCGTGACGACCCACCATGCGCGCAGAATGAACTCGCGCGCCTCAGCAAGCATTGTGCCCCATTCCGGTGTCGGTGGCTGTGCGCCCATGCCAAGAAAGCCCAAAGCGGCAGCGTCCAGGATCGCAGTTGAAAAAGACAGCGCCGCCTGCACAATGATTGGTGCCAGACAGTTTGGTAGAACGGTGACAAACATCAGTCGGGGCAGCCCTGCCCCCACGACCTTTGCTGATGTTACATAGTCTTTTTGCAGTTCAGATAGCACACTGGCGCGGGTCAAGCGCACGTAATGTGGCTGCAATACGATAGCGATGGCAATCATAGCGTTCGTCAGGGACGGGCCAAGGATGGCAACCAGAACCAGCGCCAGTAGAAGCGACGGAAAGGCTAGAATGACATCCATGATCCGCATGATGATGGTATCCACCCATTTAGGGGCGAACCCCGCAACAAGCCCCATCAAGATGCCGCCAGATGCCGCAATGCTGACGACGACGACACCTACGAAGAATGAAAACCGCGCGCCGACAATGAGCCGTGAAAGCATATCGCGTCCAAGCGGATCCGTACCAAGCGGAAAGGTCCAGTTGCCACCTTCTTGCCAGAATGGCGGTTGCAGCGTGGCATCCCGGAATTGCGCAGTGGCGTCATGCGGCGCAATCCACGGGCCAAAGAGTGCGAGAAATGCAAAAACCCCAAAGATCCACAGACCTATCACCGCACCCCGATTTTCCCGAAAGTAGAACCAGAATTCCCGCAGCGGGCTTGGGCGTGCGACATCGGATGCTGTGTCAGACATCAGCGCTTCCTAATCTTGGGATTGATGACGCCGTAGAGCATATCAACGGTCAGGTTCACGATCATGACAGCCACGGCGATCAGCAACAGTCCGCCCTGCACGACCGGATAATCGCGCCGGAAAATACTATCGACCATCCACTTTCCAATACCAGGCCAACTGAAGATTGTCTCGGTCAGGATGGCCCCGGCCAGCAATGTACCAACTGACAGACCGATGACGGTGATGACCGGGATCAACGCGTTGCGCAACGCATGCACGCCGTTGATTCGACCAGACGTCAGTCCCTTGGCACGGGCGGTTCTGATGTAATCCTCGCCCAGCACCTCAAGCATGGCGGAGCGAGTTTGGCGTGCTATGACGGCTAGTGGGATCGTGCCCAGCACGATTGTGGGCAACACGAGGTGGCGCACTGCGGATGTGAACGCGCCACTTTGACCCGAGCGCAGACTGTCGATCAGCATGAACCCTGTCGGATCAGGAAAGTAATAAATCAGGTCAATCCGGCCCGAAACAGGCGTCCATTGCAGATTGCCCGAAAACACGATGATCAGCAGCAGGGCCCACCAGAAAATTGGCATTGAGTAACCGATCAGGGCGGTGGACATCAGCGCGCGGTCGTAGAGTTTCCCGCGATTTACGGCGGCGATGACGCCAGCGGGAAGACCCAGAACGACCGCGAAGAACATTGCACAGATTGAAAGCTCAAGTGTGGCCGGGAAAAGAGCAAAGAATTCGTCCCAGACTGGCCTCTTGGTCACAAAGGAATTACCCAGGTCGCCTTGCAGCACGCCTGTCAGGTATTCCCAGAACTGTACAAAGATCGGCCGGTCGAAGCCGAACTGAGCCTCAAGTTCGGCATAGCGTTCATCGGTCAAACCACGCTCACCAGCCATGACGATGATTGGATCGCCGGGCAGAAGGCGGATGAAGCCAAAAGAAATAAGTGTCACGCCCACAAAGGTTGGCACAAAGGTTAGCAGGCGGATCAGGACATAGTTCAGCATTTCAGCACAGTCAGCTCCTTTGGGAATTGGGTCAGTGAGGTGCAACCATCTTGTGTGATCAACACGTCATCCTCAATTCTTACACCGAAGTTGTCGATCTCATAAAGGCCTGGCTCATTAGTGTAGACCGTTCCAGCAGGCAGCACCATGTGGTTGCCGCGCATAATGTAAGGGGCTTCGTGGACATCGCGCCCCAAACCATGACCCGTCTTGGTTCGGATCCGGTCAGCATATGGTGAGGCTTCAAGCACGCCGGTGACAGCATCATCGATCTGATGCGCCGTCACGCCCGCCTTGGTCACTTCAAACCCTTTCAGGTTTGCGCGCAGGACCGTGTCATGGACGGCTTGACCTTCGTCCGTCGCGTGGCCCAGAAAAACTGTCCGTGTGATATCAGCGGCAAATCCGTTTTTGCGCGCTCCAAAATCCAGCAAAAGTGCGTCGCCCGCTTTGACCGCGTAATCAGCGCGTGCCTTTGCATGGGGACGGGCCGAGCCATCGCCAGCCGCAACGATCGGATGAAACGACTGGTCCTCGGCTCCTTCAGCGAAAAGTGCTTGGATTAGGGTCTGTTCGATCTCTTTCTCGGTCTGCCCAAGGCGCACGGTCGCAAGTGTTCGCTCCAAGGCGCGTTCTGAAATTGCGATAGCGGCTTTCAAAGCTTCGATATCAGAGGGCGTCTTGATCATCCTTAACGCGGAAATCTCGCGCTCGGCGTCCATGACCTGCAAATCGGGCTGCGCGCGCAGCAAAGCGTGGTGCACGAAAACCCGCATCACCTGGCCCTCGACAGCAAGCGTTTTGATCTGAAGATGATCTAAGAGAGCGCCAAAAGCAGCTTCATACCCATCTTGATCGCGCCAATCAAAGACGGCACCGTCAAACCCGACCAGATCCCAACTACGCAACTCGAGGTTCGGTACAAGGGCGGCGGGCATGCCGGTCGCGGGGACGACCAGAACAAAGGGACGCTCGTGGCTCATGAAAGGATGGATGACCGCGCGGATAAAATTTGGGCCCGGCACCAGAGCCACCGCATCAACGCCCAGATCGGCGGCGACAGTGGCATATTCCGCAAGGCGGTCTGAGAGGTTATTTTTCAAAGGGTGCGCGCCCGTATCTTAAAAGGCAATGGGGCGCCCGATGAGGGCGCCCCAGCGTTTGGCTTATTGCGAAAGGCCGACCTGGTTGAAGATATGCCCACCCAGCGGGTGCACGACATAGCCTTCAACTTCTGGACGCATGGTCATGTAGACGACCGAGTGCGCGATTGTGGCCCACGGCGCCTGCTCTTTGAAGATAACCTGCGCCTGCTCGTAGAGCGGCTGGCGCTCTGCTTGCGTTGGCAGCACTTTGGCTTGCTGGATCAGGTCTTCGAACGGCTGGTGGCACCATTGTGCACGGTTCGAGTTTTCGCGTCCGTCACATCCCAACAGAACTGCCAGGAAGTTATCCGGATCGCCGTTGTCGCCGGTCCAGCCCAGCAGGATCGCACCATCGCGGTCAAGCTCACGCGACCGCGACAGATACTCGCCCCATTCGTAGGAGACGATTTCCACCGTGACACCGATTTTTGCAAAGTCTTCCTGCATCAGTTCGGCCATGCGACGCGCATTTGGGTTGTAAGGGCGCTGCACAGGCATTGCCCAGATCTTCATGTTGAGATCCGTCACACCTTCGGCTGCCAACATGGCACGCGCCGCATCCGGATCGTAGGCATCGTCCTCAATGGCGTCATTGTAGGACCACATCGTTGGTGGAATCGGGTTTTTGGCGATTTGCCCGGAGCCTTGGAAGACCACGTCGATGATCGCCTGCTTGTCGATCGCCATGTTCAGGGCACGACGTACGTTTGCGTTGTCGTAAGGCGCAATTGTCGTGTTGTATGCAAGATATCCGACGTTCAGGCCTTCCTGCTCCATTACAACAATATCTTCAGCGTCTTTCATTGCCTGAACATCAGCCGGGTTTGGATATGCCGTAACGTGGCACTCACCCGCCTGAACCTTTTGATAGCGCACGGAGGCATCCGGCGTAATCGCGAAGATCAGGCTTTCGACTTTGGCTGCATCGCCCCAGTAGTCATCGTTACGAAGATAACGGATGACGGCGTCTTTCTGGTAGGCTTGAAACGCAAATGGACCGGTGCCGATAGGCGCTTGGTTCAGCATTTCCGGCGTACCGGCTGCCATCATCGCATCGCCGTACTCTGCCGACACGATCGAAGCGAAATCCATCGCCATATTGGCAATAAACGGTGCTTCGGGGCGGGCCAGATTGAAGATAACCGTGTAGTCATCGGTTTTTTCGATGCTGGTCACCAGGTCCGGCATGGACATACCGCCGTAGTATTCCCAAGTGCCACCGGAAACGGTGAAATAAGGATGAGCTTCGTTGCCCTGGCGGTCAAACGTAAAGATCACGTCGTCGGCGTTAAAGTCACGACTTGGCGTAAACATGTCGTTTGAGTGAAATTTTACACCCTGACGCAGATTGAACGTCACCGTCATGCCATCGTCGGAAACGTCCCAGCTTTCAGCAAGCCCGGGAATTACTTCCGTTGTACCGACTCTGAATTCAGTCAGTCGGTTGTAGATCGGA
Source organism: uncultured Boseongicola sp. (assembly GCF_937988555.1). Classification (NCBI taxonomy): domain Bacteria; kingdom Pseudomonadati; phylum Pseudomonadota; class Alphaproteobacteria; order Rhodobacterales; family Paracoccaceae; genus Boseongicola; species uncultured Boseongicola sp. The sequence goes on from NZ_CALJXO010000393.1 coordinate 12,013, forward strand.
TGGCTCGAAGCATCGAAAGTGGTGCCCGCTGTGTAAAGTGCGGGGTCAAAGCCTTCGGGCGACCCTTCCGAGCAATAGACCAATGCCTGCGACGAAGCCGCAGTGGCGCTAAAAGCCCCAAGCAACAAGCCAATGGCGATTTTGTGTTTAAGTAACATGAGTTACCTCCCTTGAATAATTTTTTCGAAACTACGATCTGGAGCTTGTTTTTCCGCGAACAGGCGCAAGAGAGCAAAATCACTTCCGCTCTACTCGCAACATGTCACCATGACGGAACAGCCATTCCCCAACAGCATTTCTTTTATAATACGAACATGATTACGTTGCTTTGCCAATAGAAAAGCGCGGCAAAACAGAATGCGTGGTTATCTCCAGCCTTCGCCATTTCTAACGGGGCGCCACTTTTTGACACATAAACGGGTTATGTTGCGGACGAGCGCGAGACAAAGCCGTAGAGTTGGCGTTCCTACTCTCGGCCATTGGTTGCGGGACTTGACCCTTTGCTTTTGCGGCCATTGGCCAGCTGACGCTGAGACAAACATGCGCTACGCCGCGAAGGATTAGTGGGTTCAGGGCCAGACACCACGGTCCAGCCCTCTATTTTCTTCAATTTGTCAGCATCAGCCGCCAAACACACGTCCCAATGCTTCGTCGATGGCATGGGTGATTGCATCGATGTCATCCGCAGTCGCAATAAGCGCCGGGCTGAGACACAGCGTGTTGTTGAACCCCGTCAACGAACGGTTGGTCGCGCCAATAACAACGCCCTGCTGCATGCAGTCCGCCACAACCCGTTGCACTAGCTTTTCGTCTGCGGGCTCTTTGGTCGTGCGATCTGCCACCAGTTCGGCGCCAGCAAACAACCCCAAGCCCCGCACATCCCCAATCACCGCATGTTTTTGAGCCAGAGCGTTCAAATTCTCAAGCACCCGCTCGCCCATAGCGATCGTGTTTTCAAGCAATCCTTCTTCCTCGATAATCGCCATGTTTTCAATCGCGGCAGCAGGCCCGGCAGTACAGCCGCCAAAGGTGGAAATATCGCGAAAATAATCCATTGGATCGTCAGGAGCCGATTTGAACAGGTCGAATACGCGCTCTGTCGTCACCATGCAGGCGATGGCGGCATACCCCGACGCAACACCCTTCGCCATTGTGACAAAGTCCGGCTTCACATCATATTGCTGGTAGCCGAACCATTTGCCTGTCCGCCCGACGCCACAAACGACTTCGTCGATATGGAGTAATATGTTGT
>NZ_CALJXO010000394.1:0-4300 GCF_937988555.1 uncultured Boseongicola sp.
AATGGCAGGAATGCGAAAGCTGCACTGCGGCGCTGGTTGATGGATCGAAAGGCTGGTCTGGGCCGTTCATGTTGGTCGGGGCGAGATCGTTTGGCAGGATGCTGCGATGCGGCTAACGGCAGCAAGGAGCCCAGAGCGGCCATTGAAAATGTGCAGACACGAAGCACCCTTCCGGGTAACGTAGAACTCCTAACGATGAACAACGAAACAAAAACGGGGAGTGAAGATGACAGTCTTCTTGATAGCTGATGTAAAAGTCACGGACGACGCCTGGATACCCGAGTATGCGAGCAAAGTTCACGACATCGTGGCGAAGCACGGTGGTAAGTATCTGTCGCGGAGTGGAAACATCGACACAATTGAGGGTGAGGGTCTCGACACGACTCTAATCGCCCTCATTCAGTTTCCTTCGCGCGAGGCTTTGGATGCATTTGCAAATGACCCTGAGTACGCTCCTTTTGGCAAGGCACGGCAAGCCGGCAGCGTAAGTCGCTTCCATGTCATCGATGATACTGATCTAGCCGGAGCAATCCCTTATCTTCCTGCGGCGGGCTAAGTACTTGGGCTCGAATTAGGAAAGTCCGAAAATGTCTCGGGGGCCTTGAGGTCCTTGAGACACCTATGATCCGAGGGATACCGCGAATGGCTAAAGCAATTCACAGCATGATCCGTGTGCTGGAGAGTGAGAGGTCCCTGGACTTCTATAAGAAGGCGTTCAGCCTGGAAGTTGCGGACATTTTCGATTTTGAGAGCTTCACTCTGATCTATTTGTCCAACAAGGAAACCGAGTTTGAACTCGAATTGACTGTGAACAAAGGACATGAAGGCTCTTACGAACTTGGGAACGGATATGGCCATATTGCCTTCAGCGTCGGCGATATCGAAGCAGAGCACGAGAGGCTTTCATCGCTAGGGTTCGCACCGGGTGACGTCAAATCTTTGGCCCACGAGGGTAAGAAGCTCGCGACGTTCTTCTTTTTAGAAGACCCTGACGGCTACAAAATCGAGATCCTCCAGCGCGAAGGTCGCTACCTATAGACTTTCAAACAACGGCCGGATCAAACGAATCCGACGGCGATTTTGTCCGCACACCGACGTTTTAGCCGACAAAAATGCTGCGCCATGCACGAATGGCCGCAATGACGGGCCGCGCTGCTGGATTTTGAGGTGGTGGCCAAAGGCGGCTAAGGGCCGTTCATGTTGGTCGGGGCGAGATCGTTTGGCAGGATCGCTGCGATGCGGCTCACGGCAGCAAGGAGCCCACAGCGGACAGGTATGAACGCCCCAAATGGACGAATGCTGCTTCCAACGGTTTGGTAAATTGGCCTCGGATTTTGAAAGGTATTCTCATTCATTTTAGGAAAATCCAAGTTCCGGACCCACACGTAAAATACCCGCATTTTCTGCGGACCCGTCCATTGCCAACTATGGCGTGAATTAGGTAGGCTCTTCTTCTACCTTCTCAGCCAAATAGAGTCCGCCGAAAGTGTCACCATCGAATGGGCCACCCAAGTTCTCGACGGTGCCATCGAACTCACCGATCGTCTTGTTGCCTGTGGACTCTGCGAAAACACCATTTAGATCACCGCTGACCGTCAATGTCTCTTCAGAGAATGTGACCGTTCCAATAATGCTGCCAGAATAGTAGCCATCTACAATATCTGCCGATCCGCCAAACTCACCTGTAATGGTTGGATTTTCGCCACCAGTTTCGATATCTGTTGGCGCGAATGTGTAGTTTACGTTGTTACCAGCAAATCTCACCTCCATAGTGACGTCCCCAACGATTGAGGTGCCATCACTATCAAGTTCCGCGCCAAATTTTCCAGCATATACACCGCGCGGAGACGTATCCACAGCGCTATCGCCATCTTCGTTGATCAACTGAACGTCTTCGAGAAGTTCCTGGAATGCTGACAGCAAAGCCTCGCGATCGGCTTCGTTTGGCAATTCGAGTTCCAAAAGTCCGCTTGAAATGACACTAACATCACCTCCGATGACTTTGTCGTTTGCGCTGCAGGCTGCGAGTGTCAGCACGAATACGCCAGCGATTGGCTTGCGAAGAGATTTCATATTTGGATGGCTCCCAATTAGACTGTGATTTCTGTTGATTTGCGTTGAGAACTGACCCGGTAGGCCCTTAAATTTTCACTGAGAATTGACCCATGTAACGACGCTACCCTGACGCTTTTGTTCAGGGGGATATGGAGTGATCGACATGGGATTTTTAAGTGTCATTCGACGTTGGGCATTGCGTGAAGAGATGCCAATTCGCGAGATAGCCAGGCGAACGGGCCTGTCTCGTAACACCATCAAGAAGTACCTGCGTGAAGGCGCGGTTGAGCCGAAGTTCAAGACCCCCAAGCGGCCAAGTAATCTAGATCCGTACGCGGATCGTTTGTCTACTTGGCTGCTGGCTCAGACACGCAAGTCGCGCAAAGAGCGGCGCACCGTAAAGCAAATGCACGCGGATTTGGTGAAGCTTGGTTACGAGGGATCGTATGCACGCGTGGCCGCCTTTGCGCGTGCATGGCGAGCAGACCGGCATCGCGCTGAACAGACGACGGGGCGCGGCACGTTTGTGCCTTTGGTCTTCCAGCCCGGTGAAGCGTTCCAGTTCGACTGGAGCGAAGACTGGGCCAATATTGGCGGCGAACGTGTCAAACTGCAGGTGGCCCATACGAAGCTGTCGCACAGCCGGGCATTCTTGGTGCGCGCGTATCCATTACAGACACACGAGATGCTGTTCGATGCCCATTGGCATGCGTTCCGCGTGTTCGGTGGTGTGCCCGGACGCGGAATCTACGATAACATGAAGACTGCTGTTGATCGGGTTGGCCGTGGTAAACAGCGCGACGTCAACGCGCGGTTCAAGGCGATGGCCAGTCACTATGTCTTTGAGCCTGAGTTTTGTAACCCAGCGGCGGGCTGGGAGAAGGGCCAGGTCGAGAAGAACGTCCAGGATGTACGCAATCGCATGTGGCAAGTCATGCCAGTCTTCAAGGATCTGGATGAGTTGAACCAGTGGCTGGAAGACCGCTGTATCGCACTTTGGTCTGAGACACCGCATCGGGATATGCAGGGCACTATTGCCGACGCTTGGGAAGCGGAGAAGCCCATGTTGATGGCATTGCCACCAGCCTTCGATGGTTTTGTTGAACACAGTAAACGTGTGTCGCCGACATGTTTGATCACCTTCGAGCGCAATCGCTACAGCGTGCCTGCCAGTTTTGCCAACCGGCGCGTCAGCTTGCATGTTTATCCAGAACGGCTGGTCATAGTGGCCGAGGGACAAACCGTTTGCACACATGAGCGCATCATAGATCGATCACACCGTAAACCTGGTCGGGTTATCTACGACTGGCGGCACTACCTCGCTGTAATCCAACGCAAACCCGGTGCCCTGCGCAACGGCGCACCGTTCATTGAGATGCCAGATGCCTTCCGCAGCCTGCAAGGTCACATGCACCGCAGAGAAGGCGGTGACCGCGAGATGGTCGATATCTTGTCATTGGTTCTGCACCACGATGAGGATGCCGTTTTGTGTGCCGTAGAATTAGCGTTGGAAGCTGGCGTGCCGACCAAAACCCACATTCTGAACTTGCTGCACCGACTGATCGACGGAACACATACTGATCTTCCAGAGGTCGACCCACCCGATGCACTGGCGTTGGAAACAGCGCCAAAGGCAAACGTGGGCCGTTATGATGATCTGAGACCGGCTGGGGAGAAGCGCCATGCGTCATGACCCAGCAGGAGCCTCAATTGTAATCATGCTGCGCAGCCTCAAGCTCTATGGCATGGCGAACGCGGTGGAAGATCTGGTTGCCCAAGGTGGCCCAGCTTTTGACGCCGCAACACCGATGTTGTCCCAACTGCTCAAAGCCGAGATCGCTGAACGGGAAGTACGTTCAATCGCATATCAAACAAAGGTGGCCCGCTTCCCGTCGTACAAGGACCTTGCTGGCTTTGACTTCAAATCCAGCGACATCAATGAAGCCACTGTCCGGCAGTTACACCGATGCGAGTTCATGGAGAATGCTGAGAACGTTGTGCTCATCGGTGGACCTGGAACGGGCAAGAGCCATGTCGCGACGGCCATCGGCGTTCAGGCCATTGAGCACCATCGGCGTAAGATTCGCTTCTACTCAACCGTCGAACTGGTCAACGCATTGGAACAGGAAAAGGCGCTCGGAAAGACCGGAAAGATGGCAGAGATGATGACCAAAATTGATCTCGTGATTTTGGACGAACTTGGCTACTTGCCGTTCAGTCCATCCGGCGGCGCACTGCTGTTCCA
>NZ_CALJXO010000395.1:0-3242 GCF_937988555.1 uncultured Boseongicola sp.
GAATCACGGGAATAGGAGCCGCTTAGACTTCAGGCAGCCCGCCAAGACGCACGCTCTAGACCCACTCGCGTCTTCCGGCCAAGAAGGTCGATAAGAACCCAGATGCGGCGCGACGGTTCAATCCGTTCGACACTTGCTACAAAGTCCGTGAACGGGCCTGTAAGGAGGAGCACCTCGTCGCCAACGGCCACTGAGATATCCTCAGCGAGAATGCTGTCTTGACCGCAACGCGCTTTCAAAGCCTCGATAATCGACCGCGGCACCTCCACCGGGCGCCCTGCAACGTTGACAAGGCGCGAGATACCAAGCGTCGAGTTGATCTTCGCCGCAGCACCTGACTGAACATCGCACGACACGAAGATATATCCGGGGAAAAGCGGCTTCGGCTTTGTAACGAAGCGGCCAGTACCAGTATCTGTCTTGTTTAAGCGCGGAATGAAGGTCTCGTAGAGCTGTCGATGAAGATTACGCTCAGCGATTTGATAGGATTGTGACTTCACCTGCGCGAGGTACCATGGAAGCCCGTCGAACATCTCTTGCCCTTCATTTTCCGATATGGATAACACGGTAAAACACTATCCGAAAGAATTGTTGGATGACATCGAAGAAGGACCCGAAGAGCATCTGAACTGACAAAGGATAGGGCATTAGGCAAGGCGGTTCTGGACATCTGAGGGTCGTGCGCCCTAAATACCCCCAAGGCAAAACAGAGGCAGAGCACCTTGCGTCGCGACAGCGTTATCCCCTTTGAGCGTACGCCAACCAAGCCGATCCCAGTTGTGGCACGGTCAGAGCGCATTTACGCGATTGGTGACATTCACGGACGCCTGGACCTCCTCGTCTTGCTTATGGCGAAGATCACTGCGGACGCTGCCCAGTTTGAGGATGATCGTAAAGTGAAGCTTGTCTTTCTTGGCGATTATATCGACCGCGGGGAGGACTCTCGGCAGGTCTTGGATGCACTGACACGGATGGCAGAGTTCAAATCGTCAAGACTTGTCTTTTTGCGTGGCAATCACGAGGACGCGCTTCGGTACTTCCTTTTTGCGCCAACTGAAGGGGCAGAGTGGTTCGACTTTGGTGGCTTGCAAACCCTCGGCAGCTTTGGCATCCGACCGCCACAACTCAGATTTGGAAGGCGCGATCTTTTCCGAGTGAGAAGCGAATTGGCAAGTGCAATTTCGGCATATGAGGCCCTCTTCGACGCGATGGTCAATTCGCATCGCTCAGGGGACGTCTTCTTCACACATGCCGGTGTCGACCCCTCAAAGGACTTGGAGGAGCAGTCACCACGCGCACTGATGTGGGGCCACTCTGAGGCGCAGCAGCCGGACCCAATTTCCGGCATACGAGTGGTGCATGGCCACTACGACGCCGATGACGTCGTCGCAGAGCCGGGACGGATTTGCGTCGATACTGGAGCCTACTACAGCGGGCGTCTTACAGCTGTTCGATTGGATGATAGAGACGCGTTCCTATCAACAAGCGCTCCCTAGCGCCTACATTTGCGCTCTAACCGCAAAAACCGATCAATATTTGGTTCCAGAAATTCATTCACTACTATATAGTGCGACGGAAGAGGCGTTAGAGCAGGCGCTAGACTATGATGCCGAAAATGGCACGAGAGCGACAGGTCGGAGAAACTCCATGTGGTTCAATGGGACTAGATGAGGCAATTGCGGCCCCTGTGAGGTCGCAATGAACAAGGAACGCACGTTCTTTGCCGATGGCCGTGCAGCTCCTCCAGAGCATGATGTCAGCGACGATGAAATCGATCTCAGCGGCATTGTTCGCACGTTGTGGCGCGGGAAGGGACTGATCTTTTCGCTGGCGCTCGTCGGGTTTTCCGCAGGGTGGTATTACGCCACGTATAGAGTGACGCCATACTACCGTGCCGATGCAATTTTGACGCTTGAAGTTGCAGGCGAACAGCTGGTGAATTTCCAAAGAGTAACCGACGGCTTTTATGGCGACGACGCCGCCGTCACCACCGAAAAAGAAGTCATCGCATCACGGACAATGCTGGGCAAGTTGGCGGACGAACTCGATCTTGTGAACCATCCAGAGTTCAATCCTGCATTGCGACCCGCGGCGGCCCCGGACCCCGTCCGGGACGCAGTCGCCTCAGCAAAAGGCTGGATCAAAGGCCTGATTGGCACACCCACCTCTGAGCCCGCCGCGCCGCCGAGCCAAGAGCAGCTCATTGAGGGAATTGTCAGCACGCTCGGTGGAATGATCGACGTCTCAAACAAGGAATGGAGTTACGTCCTTGTCATTTCGGCAACGTCGCGAGACCCCAACCTTGCAGCCCTTCTCGCGAATACGCTCTCACGCGTCTACATCGAAGATCGGCTTGACGTGAAATTTGAAAAATCGCGTCAGGCAACCGAGTGGTTGGCCGGACGCGTCGTAGATCTTCAAAGCGAGGTGGAACGCTCCGCCAGTGAATTGAAGCAATTCCTCGCCAGCGCGGACCTGGTGAATGAAGACGCTTTGACAGCAATGAACTTACGTCTCAAAGAGCAGCGGGATCGTCTGACCGAAGCACGCGTTATGCAGTCGGCAAAGGAAGAGCGCATGGTCCGCTTGACTGCGGCCTTGGCGGACGGCGACACCACACGCATCGCGACCATCGCCAACGACCCCACACTCACGCGATTGGTGGACCAAAATATCGACAGCCCGGAACAACTGCCCTTGTTCAACAAGAGAATTGACGTTGTCGAGGACAGGCTGTCCGGAGACGTCGCGAGAGGTAGAGACCAGATCAACGCACTCGAACGCGCGGTCATCAATCAGGAAAATGCAATCACCAGGCAGTCTCAGGAACTCGTTCGTGTTGAGCAACTCGAGCGAGAGGCCGAAGCAAACCGGCTGCTTTATGAGTATTTTTTGACGCGCTTAAAAGAAACCTCCGTACAGGAAGGGTTGCAACAGGCTGATGCCAGGATCATCTCTCCCGCCATCGTCCCGTTCTATTCATTCAATCCGAATGGAGACCGCGCAATCCTTCTTGCGACTTTGCTTGGCCTGATGACCGGTGCTGGTCTAATCCTTTTCAGAGAGCGAATGATCACAGCAGTTCGCACTCCCGGCGAGCTTGAGGAAACTACAAATCTACCGGTTTTGGGCCAAATTCCTCGCATTCCAGGCCGAACGCGGTCTGGTGTTATCCGCTACCTCAACAAGCATCCAGCCTCTGCCTCTGCAGAGGCAGTTCGAAACCTACGGACGTCCCTTGT
>NZ_CALJXO010000396.1:0-6159 GCF_937988555.1 uncultured Boseongicola sp.
CCTGCCAAACGATCTCGCCCCGACCAACATGAACGGCCCTTAGCTGCCGCTCGTCGGTCGATCTGATGCTGCGCCGCAGCTTCGCCAGACCGGTCATTCGTGCATCGTGCAGCATCGGTTACTATGGAAGGAAAGCAGACATTCGCTGCGGCGAAGGCCGTTGGGGGGTCTTGGGTTGCGGGCTTGTCATACAAACAATTTCCCTGTTGGGCTCGGGTCGCAAGAGCCGCTTCTGGTAGGCTGGTTGGTGGCGGAGAAATTCGAGCGGTAGCTTGCGAACTTCTTTTAGGCAGGTGTCGAGTTGATACAGGTGATGGCGAGCGCATGTGGGTATCGTCACCTACTGAAATTCATTGCAGATGATTTGAGCACGCGGAAGAACGACACAGCTGGACTTTTTGGGCAAGCGCTTTTCTGGAGTTGGCAAACGGCAGATTCTTTGGTTTTTGGAAGGATTTCTTACATCAATCACACGCTGTTTCCATGGGTGCATTGGTCTGCATGACGCGTGGTCAGAACGAGTTTGAAATACTGGACTCTTGCGCTGGGCGGGCGCAGTCTCTGTTTTATCAAGAAACAACAGGGAGCCTTTCCATGAAGCATATTAGAAATTCCGCCCTCGCGACTTTGGTCGCTACCACCATGCTTGCGTCGCCAGTTCTGGCGGCCGGTACACACCCGACGACCGGGGAACCGCTCGCGGATGACCAAACCTTCACCTATCGCGTGCTGGACGAACACAGCTCCGTTGATCCGCAGGTTGTGGAAGATGTCACCGGCGCCGAAGTCGTGCGCGATCTTTTCGAAGGCCTTATGAACCAGGACGAAGACGGCAACCTTGTGCCGGGTGTCGCGACCGGGTTCACGACGAATGACGACAAGACCGTGTATACATTCACTTTGCGTGGCAACGCCAAGTGGTCGAACGGTGATCCGGTGGTTGCGGGTGATTTCGTCTACGCCTGGCAGCGCGCTGTCGATCCTGAATTGTCCTCGCCTTACGCTTGGTACATGGAGATCACGTCGATCGAAAATGCTGCCAAGATTATCGCAGGCGACGCACCGATCACTGATCTTGGTGTGAAAGCAATCGACGACCGAACTTTGGAAATCACACTGTCAGCGCCGTTGCCATATTTTGCGACGATGACGACGCATTCGACATTGTTCCCCGCGCCGCGTTCGGTAATTGAGGCGCATGGCGCTGACTGGACCAAGCCCGAGAATATCGTGTCAAACGGTGCTTATGTCCTGACCGAACATCTGCCCAACGAGCGGTCCGTTCGCGAGCGCAATCCTATGTATTGGGATAATGAGAACACGATCATCGATAAGGTCGTCGCCCTTGTGATCAACGACGAGAATGTCGCTTTGACGCGTTATATGGCGGGCGAGCTTGACCGGACTGAAGTGCCGGCAGGTCAGTTCCCGCGCCTGAAGGAAGAACATCCGGAAGAGGCGATCAGTTTCCCGCGTCTGTGCAACTATTATTACACGTTTAACCTTTCGAATGATGGCCCGGAGCAATTCAAGGACGTGCGCGTGCGCAAGGCCCTTGCGATGGCTGTGGATCGCAAGATCATCGTAGAGAACGTGCTGGCAGGTGGTCAGCCAGAAGCCTACAGCTTTACGCCCGCTGCGGTTGCCAACTTCGAGCCGCCTGCATCGGAAATGGCGTCGATGACGCAAGCCGAGCGTGATGCGAAAGCCAAGGAACTGCTGGCAGAGGCAGGCTATGGTCCCGACAATCCGCTCAAGTTCAGCATGATCTACAACACATCGGAATCTCATAAGAAAATCGCAGTGGCGATGAGCCAGATGTGGAAGCAGAAGCTGGGTGTTGAAGCCGAACTTGGCAACATGGAGTGGAAGGTTTTCCTTGAAACACGTGGCAACCAGGACTTTGAACTGGCGCGTGGTGCATGGTGTGGCGACTATAACGAGGCGTCCACGTTCCTCGATCTTCTGACGACGCCGTCAGGATACAACGACGGTAAGTTCTCTAGCGCGGAGATCGACAGTCTGATGACGCAAGCCCGCACCGCGAGCGAGACGTCGGACCTCTACACGCGGGTTGAGGCGATCATTGCGCAGGAACAGCCTGTGATTCCGATCTATCACTATGCCGGTGTCTATATGCTGGACAGCGATGTCGGGAACTGGCCTGTGAACAACGTCGAGCAGAACTGGTACTCGAAAAGCCTCTACAAAATCGCTGAATAAACCAAGCGTTTGAACGGCTTCCCCCGTCGCACAGTTGTGTGGCGGGGGCGGCTAACTCATTGGAAATTATATGCTCGGTTATTCGATCCGTCGCCTTTTGGCGGCCATTCCGACGCTGCTGTTGCTGATCGCGGCGTCCTTCGTCCTGATACAGGTTGCCCCCGGTGGCCCCTTCACATCCGAGCGGCCACTGCCGCCGCAAGTTCTTGCCAATATTGAGGCACGATATGGGCTGGATCAGCCGATGTGGAAGCAGTTTTGGGATTACCTTTACAACATAGTGTTTCATTTTGATTTCGGACCATCCTTCAAGTTCAAGGACCGCGATGTGAATGACATCATCGCGCAAGGCTTTCCGATCTCGCTGACCTACGGGTTCCTATCGTTTCTGGCGGCAACTTCAGTTGGTGTGACCTTGGGTGTGGCGGCAGCGATCCGGCACAACACTTGGATCGATTATTTTGCTGTCTCATTAGGTATTGCTGCACAGGCGCTGCCGAACTTCATCATGGGACCAATCCTTATTTTGGTCTTCACACTCTATCTTGGCTGGTTACCAGGCGGTGGCTGGAACGGGGGTGCATGGCCGTATCTGATCATGCCGGTGATCGCACTTTCGACCTCCTACATGGGGTCCATCGCAAGGATCACCCGGTCGTCGATGCTGGAGGTTCTGAACTCGAATTATATTCGTACGGCGCGGGCCAAGGGCATCCCGGAACGCCAGATCATCTGGAAGCACGCGATGAAGCCGACGCTGTTGCCGGTCGTGTCCTACCTAGGGCCGGTCTTCGTTTATGTGCTGACGGGGTCGGTGTTCGTGGACATCTATTTTTCGACTGGAGGTTTGGGACAAGCCTATGTCGGCTCGGCGTTGAGCCGGGATTATTCGGTGCTGTTGGGGGTCACGATCCTTTATGGCGGGCTGACTGTTCTGGTGAACCTTATCACGGATCTTGCTTATGCCTGGTTCGATCCGAAAATCCGGTATTGAGGGGGCTGACATATGTTTGGAAGCTCCAAAAAGACGATAGAATTGGCGGAAGCAGTGAACGAGCAGGCTGTCGTTGGCCGTTCGCTCTGGCGGGATGCCTATGACCGGTTCACCAGCAACAAGGCGGCGATGGTCTGTGTGGCGACCCTTGGGTGTATCGTGTTGTTCACGCTGGCAGGGCCTTTTTTCGCGGTCTGGGATAACGAAACGATCGACTGGACCGCGATGGGCGATGTGCGCGGACTTGGGGCGCCGTCGGTCGAGAGCGGGCATTTCTTCGGAGTCGATGATCTGGGGCGTGATCTTTACAGCCGCGTTATTCAGGCGACGACAACGTCACTTCTGGTAGGGCTTATCGGCGCGGCGATGGCCCTGATTGTGGGGACGCTTTACGGGATTGTCGCTGGCTATCTTGGGGGTCGGATCGACGGACTAATGATGCGCTTTGTCGATATCCTTCTGGCGATCCCTTCGACACTGGTGATTATCCTGTTGCTGGTCGTCGCGGGGCGATCGTTCATCATGTTGTTCGTGGCGCTGGGCGCGGTCAGTTGGCTGACGATGGCACGGATTGTGAGGGGGCAGACGCTGACCTTGAAGAACCGTGATTTCATCGAAGCGGCGCGGGCGGCGGGCGTTGGCGAGTTCACAATCATGATACGCCATATTCTGCCGAACCTGCTTGGCGTAGTGATCGTCTATGCGTCGCTTTTGGTGCCAGAGATGATTTTGGCCGAGAGCTTTATCTCGTTCCTGGGGCTGGGCATTTCGGAACCCTACACGTCGCTCGGTGCCTTGATCGCCGAAGGGGCCGGGACGATGGCCTATGGCACACTGTGGCAGTTGCTTTTTCCGCTGTTTTTCTACGTCACGATCATCATCACCATGTTTTTCATCGGAGATGGTTTGCGTGATGCGCTTGACCCAAAGGATCGCTGACGATGGCCTTGTTTTCTGTTCGTGATCTGAACGTGTCTTTCACCACGCAGGACGGCATGATCGATGCGGTGAAGGGCGTTTCCTTTGATATTGAGGCGGGGGACTGCCTTGGGATTGTTGGCGAAAGTGGCTCGGGCAAAAGTCAGACGTTCATGGCCGCGATGGGGTTGATGCCGAAAAACGGGCTGGCTACGGGCTCGGTTCAATTGATGGGTCGCGAGATGCTGAATGTTTCGATTCCGGAGCTGAACAGTCTGCGTGGGCGTGACATTTCGATGATCTTTCAGGATCCGCTAACGGCGCTTACGCCGCATCTGAAGATCGTCAATCAGATGGAAGAAGTGCTGCGGTCTCATCAGGGATTGTCGGGCCGGGACGCCGAAAAGGTCGCTTTGGGTTGGCTGGACAAGGTGCAAATCCCCGAGGCGAAACGTCGGTTGGATCAGTACCCGCACGAGCTTTCGGGAGGCATGCGACAGCGCGTAATGATTGCCATGGCAATGCTCTGCAATCCGAAAGTGCTGATCGCAGATGAGCCGACCACGGCGCTTGATGTCACGGTGCAGGCCGAGATTCTGGACCTGATGGTGGGGCTTCAAAAGGAAGAAGGCACGGCGATTGCCTTGATTACGCATGACATGGGCGTGGTGGCGCGAATGTGCCGCGATGTGCATGTGATGCGGCATGGAGAATTTGTGGAAAGCGGCTCGGTGGACGAGATTTTCTCGGCGCCGAAGAAGGACTACACCAAGTCCTTGCTGACGGCGATGCCACGTCTCGATTCCGACGACGCACCACACGCGGTTGCGGCGGACGCCGAGACGATATTGAACGTGGACGATGTGATGGTGCATTTCCCGATTAAACAGGACCGTGGGTTGTTTAGTGGGACGGTACTGTTGAAGGCCGTGAATGGTGTCAGCTTTGATCTGCGCGCGGGCGAGACTTTGGGGGTCGTCGGTGAAAGCGGCTGCGGAAAGTCGACGCTTGCACGGGCGGTTTTGCAGCTCATACCCCCGACTGCCGGAGCGGTGACTTGGCTGGGACAGGACCTGGTCGGGTTGACGTCTCATGCATTGAAGTCGAGACGCAAGGACCTGCAGATTGTGTTTCAAGACCCCTTAGCGAGCCTTGATCCGCGGATGACAATCTCTGCCTCGATCGCAGAACCTTTGCGAACTTTCCGGCCAGAGTTGACGTTGGCTGAGCGCAAGATGGAAGTGGCTAAAATGATGGAGCGTGTGGGCTTGGACGCGCGCATGGTGAACCGCTATCCACATGAATTATCTGGGGGTCAGAACCAGAGAGTTGGCATTGCGCGGGCCATGATCAATCGGCCGAAGCTGGTCATCTGTGATGAGGCTGTTTCGGCCCTCGATGTGTCGATACAGGCACAAATCCTGAGGCTTTTGAAAGGCTTGCAAGACGATTTTGGTATGGCGATGATCTTTATCAGCCATGACTTGTCGGTCGTGCGAGCCGTGTCGAACCGGGTCATGGTTCTGTATCTGGGACGAGTGGTCGAAATGGCGGATCGCGATGCGCTTTATGACGAGCCTCGCCACCCTTATACGAAATCTCTGATTTCGGCGGTGCCAATCCCGGACCCTCATCTTGAGCGCACACGGCAGCGGCTGCGTATCCCCGGAGAATTGCCTTCGCCTTTGGATCCGAAAGCAGCGTTGAGGTTTATTCCGTCGCGGCTGACGTCCGATGCGGCCTATCAGCCAAGGCTCAAGGAAGTTTCATCCGGGCATTTTGTCGAAGAGCACGATCCCCTGGAAAACTTGCTGGACCGGCCGGCTTAGGCCGAGAGCATGAGCGCGCGGGCAGCGGCAAAGTGTCGAGCAAGGGCAGTGTCCTAGCTATCGCTGAAACAGGCATATGTCCGCCTTAGACTGCCCAGTTCATATTGGCTATACATCAGCGCCTCTATGCGGCGAACGTCTGCTTTAGTGTAGGTTTCTCGGACGCCACGCGCGGCGTTTGGGTGGCGCGGAGCG
>NZ_CALJXO010000397.1:0-3916 GCF_937988555.1 uncultured Boseongicola sp.
TATGCGAAAAACTTGGCGTCGACCGCCTCCTCGTCCCACCCGGCGCTGGCGTCGGCTCTGCCATCGGCTTCCTTCGTGCGCCCTTCAGCTTCGAGGCAAACCGTTCTGTCTATATGACCCTCGCAGATTTCGACGGCGCAAAAATCAAAACCCTGCTTGCAGACCTCAAGTCAGAGGCGACGGGGTTTGTGCGCAACTGCGACGCCCTCAGCCCGATCCTCTCCGAATTTAAGGTCTACATGCGCTATTCCGGCCAAGGTTGGGAAATCCCGATAACTCTGACCGAAGACCAAGCGATGAACCCAGACAGCGCCGTGTTCGAAGCGCGCTTCATCGAAGACTACACTAGGCTTTTCGGCCGCTCGGTCGCGGGAATGGATATCGAAATCACTGTCTGGTCCGTCAATGCAACAACCCCTCCCGAAGCCGTCGCACGCGTCGCTGAAGAAGCCGGGCACACAGCCGCCCAATACCACGGAAATCGCAAACTGTTCGACCCTGCCGTCGCAGATTTTGTGACCGCCAACATCGTTTTGCGAAGCGCCATGTCCCAAGGAGCGATGGCAGCCGGACCAGCGATCATCACTGAAGACGAAACAACGATCATCGTCCCCTCAAGTCGCACCGCAGTTCGCCAGCCCGACGGCTGCATCGACCTGCGCGTGAAAGGATAAGACAGTGGCAAAAGACCCGTCAAACGTTGCCTACCAAGTCATGTGGAACAGGCTAATCTCGGTGGTCGAAGAACAGGCACAAGCACTTGTGCGCACCGCGTTCTCGACATCGGTGCGGGAAGCTGGCGATTTGTCGGCCGGTGTCTACGACGTACACGGCCAGATGCTTGCGCAAGCCGTCACCGGAACACCCGGCCATGTGAACGCAATGGCCGACGCCGTCGCCCATTTCATCCGCCGCATCGGGCGCGACAACATCTTCGAGGGTGACGTCTATATCACCAATGACCCCTGGGAGGGCACTGGCCACCTCCATGACATCACGATGGTCAGCCCGTCTTTCCACTCAGGCTCGCTTATAGGCTTTTTCGCCTGCACTGCCCACATCGTCGACATTGGCGGGCGCGGCTTTGGCGCGGACGCCGCAAGCGTCTACGAAGAAGGTCTCTATATTCCGATTATGAAGTTCGCCAGTAAAGGTGAGGTCGATGAAACACTCATCCGCATTGTACGCGGCAACGTGCGCGAACCCGATCAACTGGTCGGCGACATGTACGCGCTTGCGACATGCAACGAGATCGGGCATCGCCGTCTCATCGACATGATGGACGAATTTGACCTCGTTGATCTGGACGGCATCGGTTCGTTCATCCTCGACAACTCCCGCCGCGCAACGCTCGAACGCATTGCAGCCTTGCCACGCAAAGCAGCCACAGGCGAAATGACGCTAGATGGCTTTGAAAAACCCATAACGCTGAAGGTCAAAGTAACCGTCTACGAAGACCGGATCGTGTCTGATTTCACAGGATCATCGGCGGTAGACAAAAAAGGCATAAACTGCCCGCTTGTCTATGCAAAAGCCTATGCCTGCTACGCCCTAAAAGTGGCCATCGCGCCTGAAATTCCCAACAACGCCGCCTCACTTGCCCCATTCGAAGTCGAAGCCCCGGTCGATACAATCGTCAATGCAGTGCACCCCGCCCCCGTCGCCTTGCGCCACATCGTTGGCCACTTCGTGCCGGATACGGTATTTAATGCCTTTGATAAGATCGTGCCGGGGTTGGTCCCTGCCGAAGGGGCCGGATGTCTATGCAACTTTCAGGTATCCTTGCGCCCCCGCACCGACGCGCCCGCCCCCACAAATGCCCGGCGGTCCGAGGTCTTGACGTTCAACTCTGGCGGTTCGGGGGCACGGCCAGAACATGACGGGCTGAATGCCACCGCCTTCCCGTCCGGCGTGATGACCATGCCCGTGGAAGCAACCGAACACGCAGGTCCGGTGATTATCTGGCGCAAAGAACTGCGCCCCGATTCTGGTGGGTCCGGTAAACAGCGCGGCGGCCTTGGACAATACATGGAAGTCGGTGCGCGCGAGGGCCACGAATTCGACATCCAGGCCATGTTTGACCGCGTAAACCACCCTGCCCGTGGAAGACGTGGCGGTATGGCTGGCGCGCCAACAACTATCGCACAAGACGACGGCACGGCGATGAACGGCAAAGGCAAGCAATTCGTTCCCTACGGTCGGAAAGTCATGATGGCCTTCCCCGGAGGCGCGGGCTACGGCGATCCAAAAGATCGACCGCTGGATCAAGTCAAACGCGATCTTGCCCGCGGATACATATCGCCTGAAACCGCCTTAAACGACTATGGATTAGACGCCGCCGAGATTGCAGCAGTCCTTGTCGCCGTCACCAAAGGTGAAGCGCCGTAGTCTCGGACTACCATGCATTTCCGGTCAGCTCTAAGCGCGTGAATCACTCCGGGTCTCTCGCGAAAAAGCTCGGGAGAGCTTCACCCAGAAGTGAGCCGCGCTCTTGCGCAAATTCGCACTGCGACGCGATGAAATCTGATTCTGGGACTGTCTTGATCGCGATGCAGCGACAAGGCGGGCTAGTCCCTGATCAGGAAGCTGAATGAATGTTTTCTCATCGATGTACGGGTACCACATTTTGGGCCTTTCTGAGAACATTGGGTCTTGGATGCTCTCGTTATTCAACACGCCCGTCGCACCGTTGCTGCATCAGAAACAGATACCCGCACTCTGGACTATGCTGGACTTGATGCGCCTTCCCAGCGTCTCAACATCCAATACCACTGGTCCGGGTTGGCCAAGATCCGCGCGGACAGACTGTCATTAAAGGCACGCGTCATAGTGATGGCATCAGTGTGAGGGATAGGCGCTTCGAATTCTACTTGAAATGCATTCCCGTCATCAATGCGTATCCCATACGCGGGGATCATCGGGAGGTCGTATTTGAGTGCAAGCTGGGCCGCAGAAAGGGATGTGAGAGCGTCGTGACCAAGAAACGGTATTCGCACACCTTCTGCATATTTTTCATCCAACAAAATGGAGATAATACCCCCTCCCCGTACATGACGCACAAGGGCTTTAGTGCCAACGCGACCGGTTGCAAGAATTGGTTTTCCCCCTGCCTCAATTCCAGCAAAAATACGACGTTCATAGTGACGATTCTTGTGTGGACGATAGACGGCTCCACTTTCCATCCCGTTCATTTTGACCGCCGCGCGCACTGCTTCCCATTGCCCAAAATGGCCGGAAACAATGATCGCGCCTTTGCCTGCCGCATTGGCCTCTTTAAGCGCGGCTAGCCCGGGCCCAGAGACACTGAATTTGTGGTGTTGGGTCTGAAATTCAGCATCGTGGTAAATCTCAAAAAGCGTTCGCCCCATATGCCTGCCCATATTTTGGCCAAGCCTTGTGCGATCGCCGCGTTTCATATCTGGGAAAACACGCTTCACTTCGCGGTCAAAGCGCCTTCTTGCAGGCGGAAACCAACGCACGATCGTTCCAAGCGTTGTCCCCAAACCACGCGAGCGCAATTCAAAAGTGCGCCATCGAAGAACGGTCAGCGCCGTCCACAGGGGAAAGTATCTGGCGTGATGTAAGACTGACTTCAGCGATGTGGATAGCATGGCGCTTTATGATCCGAGTTGAGGGCAACACCAAGCGAAAAAGCTTGAGGCGAATTGCCTCGGTCCATAGCTATACAGAAAGATGTGCGCCGGTTGGGCCACAAAGCGGACGGACGGTGCAAAAGGCCAGTTACCTGCCTTTTAGGCAAGACTCAGACGCGAATGGCCGAAATGATAGCTCACGGAGCCGGGGCGAATTAACCCTCTTTAGACTTGATACCGTCAGATCGAGTACGCGCTGCTAGGTCTGCGCGAATAGCATCACGTTGCGCAGTGGGCTGCCCTCCCAAGAGCGACGCCGCACG